>CAXBRG010000127.1:0-4199 GCA_963977995.1 uncultured bacterium
GTACGAAGCTGGTACGCACTGCGACCCGAGTGAGACATTTCAAAGAGCGTCGGCTCCGACGCGGTCCCGAGTAACGGGGTCGACGATGCGCGACCACCCGGCAGGCTCGTTGCCATTAGTTCACCGCCTTCGCAAACGCCGTGACGAACGCGTCGATCTCCGCCTTCGTACGCTTTTCCGTCACCGCAACAACAATCGAGTGCGCGGGGTCACTTACCGACGGATCATTTTCTCCGGCGAGCGCAGCGACACTCAGACCACCAAGGAATCCCTCGTCTGCGAGACGTCGCAGAACCGTCTCTGACGGTGACGTCGTGGTCACGGTGAATTCCCGAAAGAAGGGGCTCGTGAATGCGGGTGTAATCCCCGGATGGGCCGCTAATTCGTTCAGGGCGTAGTGCGCACCCTGTGCACATCGGGTAGCCACGGCACGGAGTCCGTGGGTACCGAGATACCCCAACTGCACCGCGGCGGTGACGGCCATCAGCGTTTGATTCGTACACACGTTGCTGGTGGCCTTCTCGCGACGAATGTCTTGCTCGCGGGCTCTCAGTGTTGTCACGAAAGCTCGTCGGCCTTCGGTATCAACCGTCTCGCCGACGAGACGGCCGGGGAGCCGGCGCAACTGGGCCTCCGAACACGCAAAGAGGCCGAGGTACGGTCCACCGAACGCCAGTGGCGTGCCGAAGGGCTGACCTTCACCGACGAAGATGTCCGCACCCCACTGACCAGCCGTGCGCAGCACCGCCGCGGCTACGGGATCACCACCCACCACGAGCAGCGCACCGAGTTTCGTCGCGAGTTCGCGCGCGGGTGAGAGATCTTCCACGACACCCAGGAAGTTCGGGTAACTCGCGACCACCGCGGCGGCGGCGGTCACATTCACAGACGACCAATCGGTGACACCGTCACGCAAAGGAACAACAACGAGTTCGTGTCCCGTTCCAGCGGCGAACGTCGCCACAACAGCCCGCCAGTGGGGATGAACGCCCGCACTTATCAGCATGGTCGATCGTCCGGTCGACCCACTCGCCATGTTGACTGCTTCAACGAGCGCCGTCGCACCATCGTAGAGAGATGCATTAGCGATCGGCAGGCCCGCGAGGCGGGAGATCATCGTTTGATATTCGAAGATGGCCTGCAGCACCCCTTGGGCCACTTCCGGCTGGTAGGGCGTATAGGCCGTGACGAACTCATTACGACTTGCGAGCGCCTTCACGACCGGCGGTATCTCGTGATCGTAGGCACCTCCACCGGCGAAGCACACGAGCGATGATGTCGTTGCGCGATTTGCTGCGGTGTAGCGAGCGAAAACGTCGGCAACGTCAGGTTCCGACATTCCCGGTGCGATGTTCAGCCCCCCACTAAGCCGTAGTGCGGTCGGGACATGGGCGAAGAGGTCATCGAGCGAGGTGAGCCCCAAGAAGTCCAGCATCTCCTCAACTTCGGCGGGCGTATGCGGGAGATAGTCGGGCACTACTTTGCCTTTCGTACGAACGGACTCTTCACCACCGATGCAGCGACCTCTCGGCCTCGCATCGATACCGTGAGGGGCTCGCCGACCTCGGCCCCTCCCGCTACGAAACCTAGACCAATTCCGTGTTCCAAAATGGGAGAGAAGTTGCCGGACGTCAACTTCCCCACCACCGCGCCGTGCCGAACAATATCGGCACCCTCGCGAAGTGGCTGCCGGGTAGAAGTGGCGAACGCAGTCAACAGTCGCTCGGGACCCCGTGACCGCTGGGCCTCAAGGGCCTCACGTCCAACAAAGGTCTCCTTCTCCCACCCAATCACCCATCCCAACCGCGCCTCGAGCGGCGTGATGTCAGGCCCGAGCTCGTGGCCGTGCAGTGGGAGTCCCGCTTCCAGACGCAGCGTGTCACGGGCACCCAATCCGGCGGGTTGAACGCCTGCCGCGACGAGTCGTTCGAAGAGATCCCCGGCAGCTTCGTTAGGGATAGCAATCTCGATGCCATCTTCACCTGTGTACCCAGTTCCAGCAACCCGAACTTCGACGCCGTCAAAGTCGAATCGTTGAACGGCAAACCGTGGAACGGCGGCGAATCGCTCATCGATTGCCGCAACACGTTCGCGTGCCCGCGGCCCTTGGACTGCGAGCACACACCTCGTTGACGTGACGTCGACACCTGGCAACACGGCAGTCACACCTGACGTGTTGGAGGCGTTGGGCATGACGTCAAACTGATGTTCTCCCACCCACCAAACAATGATGTCATCGACGACACCGCCGCGATCGTTCAGTAGGTGCGTGTACTGCGCTTGACCCGGACCAATTCGCCGAAGGTCGTTCGTCAACGTGCGCTGCAACTGATCGAAGAGTCCTTCGCCATCACAGCGCACCGTGCCGAGGTGCGACACGTCAAAAACCGTGGCGTCCTGGCGCGTGGCGAGATGTTCTGCCACGGTTCCGTGGGCGTACTGCAGCGGCATATCCCATCCCCCGAAGGGAACAATCTTCGCCCCGTGGGCCACGTGGAGGTCGTAGAGATACGGGCGCAAGACGTCGCTCATTGCGGACAGATTAGGTCCCTAGGCGGCAAAACCATTCAGATCGGCGATGCCGTGGCGGTTCATCAGGTCGTAGAAGTTCCGCTGATACACCACCTCGAGGGCCACCTCCGGATAGAGGTCGCGAAAAGTACGAATCTTTCCATTCTTCTTCGTCACGAGACGCTGTTCCGCAACGGTGATCTCAACGAACAGATTGTGATCCGGCAATAGAAAATCGGGACGAAATGCTCGCGTCACCTCACCCGTTGAGCTCCACGCCAGAGGAAACTCGAATGGTTCGTAGAGCCACGCCACCCCGTACACGTCAAGGAGCGTCGCGAACACTCTCTCGCTGGGATGCGCAAAGGACGTTCGAGCCGACTGCAGCGCACTGGGGTGTCGCCGCCGTTCCGCTTCGCGCTCCGCGTTGTGGTTCACGCCAGAGCGACTCTCTTTGACACGTTCTCGGAGTCATCGCGCGCGAGCGAACGGTCAATGTCGGCCGTGACGCTCTCGAGTGAAATCACGTTAAAGACGCCGTGACCACCCTTCAACAAATCGATGATGTCACCGTCGGAGTACGCGAGTACCGATCGGGAACCGGAGAGCACCAGGCTGACGGACTTCACATCAACACCCAATTGCTCACGCAAACAGTTAACAGCCTGGCGGGCTCGCGGGAGTGACACTCCGGCATCTAGGAGCGATTTCACGACTTTGACCTCGACGACATCGGCGTAGGAGTAGACCCTTTTCGAGCCGCTCCCCTGCGCGGGGCTGACGGACGGCGTCACGAGACCCGTGCGAGCCCAGTAGTCCAATTGGCGATAGGTCACGCCCGTGACCCGACATACGGCGGGACCGGAAAAGCCCATAGTAAGAGACGTCATAACACACCTTCCGACTGAGGTATCCCCTGATGAGGGACTCTTAGTGTAGTTACAACCGTGTGGTTAGGCAAGGGCCTCACGACAAAAATGGCAGCCCTAACGACGGCGATGACGCTTCGGCGACAGTACGCATGGCGATTCTTCCCGCCCGGCGGGCCGCAAAGCCTGCCTTTACTCCATCGCGTATCGCGGCCGCCATCAACCCTGGATTGGTCGCCCGAGTGATGGCCGAAGCTGCCAGAACGCCATCGCAGCCCAACTCCATGGCGAGGGTGGCGTCGGACGCCGTTCCAATACCAGCATCGAGCAAAACGGGGACCGTCAGACGGTCGCAGATCAGGGCAATGGCGTGGGGGTTCCGGACGCCCAGACCGCTACCAATCGGGGAGCCCAGCGGCATCACCGCGGCGCAGCCGACGGCCTCGAGGCGGCGGGCCAGCACCGGGTCGTCGTTCGTGTACGGGAGCACCGTGAAGCCGTCGGCGACGAGCTCCTCGGCGGCGCGCACCAGCTCCACCGCGTCGGGGAAGAGGGTGCGGTCGTCGCCGATCACCTCGAGCTTGATCCAGTCGGTCTCGAACGCCTCGCGGGCGAGCTGCGCGGTCTTCACGGCGTCGCGCGCCGTGTAGCAGCCGGCCGTGTTGGGCAGCACGAACATGCCCAGGCGCTCGATGACGCTCATCAGCGAGCCCTGCTGCGCGGGGTCGAGCCGGCGCAGGGCGACGGTCACCATCTCGGCGCCGGTCTCGGCGAGGCCGGCCTCCATCTGCTCGAGCGAGCGGAAGCCGCCCGTGCCGG
>CAXBRG010000128.1:0-4142 GCA_963977995.1 uncultured bacterium
TACGGAGCGGCGGCGGGTCTCTCGGTGGCTCTCATTGAGCGTGACAAGGTCGGTGGCACGTGCCTTCACCGTGGCTGCATTCCTGCAAAAGAGTTTCTCGAAACTGCTCACGTGCGTCGCACGTTGGAGCACGCTGCGGATTTTGGTATTTCTGCCGGAACACCCAAAGTTGATTTCTCCGTCAGTCAGGCACGGAAGAACGACGTCGTGGACACCTTGCACAAGGGACTGAGCGGACTGCTGAAGGGGCGCAAGATCGAGGTATTCGAAGGAACCGGCCAATTGGGTCTCGAGAACCACGTCACGGTTCTCGATGGTCGCGATCAGGGTACGACGCTGGTGGGTCGCTCGGTCATCCTCGCATCAGGTTCGGTCCCACGTACGCTGCCCGGTTTCGATGTTGATGGCACCGTCGTCCTGACCTCAGATGAGTTTTTGTCGCTGACGTCACTGCCCGCATCGGCAGTCGTGATTGGCGGTGGTGCGATCGGTTGTGAGTTTGCGTCGATGCTGGCCGACATGGGGAGCAGTGTCACCATCGTGGAGGGCCTACCGTCCATTTTGACGGGATGCGACACCGACGTCGCATCGGTTGTGCAGCGGGCGTTCAAGAAGCGCGGTATTGCCATTGTGACGTCGGCCGTGGTAACTGGCCATACTCCAAAAAAGAAGAGTACGACCGTTCATCTCGACGGCGCCGACGACATCGTCACGGACATGGTCGTCGTATCGGTTGGTCGGCGCCCTCGCACGGACGGGCTCCTCGCCGATGGGGTTGCCGTGACGCTCGATGAGCGGGGATTCGTCGTCGCCGATGAGTTCATGCGCACCTCAGCACCGAACGTCTATGCCGTTGGTGACATCGTGGCCGGCACACCGCAGTTAGCCCACGTGGGTTTTGCGGAGGCCGTTGTTGCAATCAAGACCATCCTGGGTGAAGAGGTCACGCCGGTCAACTACGAGCGGGTGCCCTGGGCTATCTACTCACATCCCGAAGTCGCGTTTTGTGGACTCACTGAAGCCGCGGCGAAGGAGCGCGGTTACGACGTGGTGGTCAAGAAGGATCCGTTTGCCGGCAACGGTCGAGCACGAATCATTGGGGACACTGAGGGAGTGGTGAAAATCATTGCTGAACGACGTCCCGATGGTTCGGCGGGTCAATTGCTCGGTGTGCACATGGCGGGACCCTGGGTGACTGAGCAGCTCGGCGCGGGGTACTACGCCGTGAACTGGGAGGCGACTGCATCGGAAGCGGCCCAACTGATTCAGCCGCACCCGTCGCTGTCGGAGACATTCGGAGAGACGCTGTTGGCACTGGCGGGACGAGGTATCCACGTTGGCTGATGTCACACTGCCGTCACTAGGTGAATCCGTCACTGAGGGAATCATCACCCGATGGATGAAGAACGTTGGGGATGTCGTCGCTCGAGACGAACCACTGTTTGAGATATCAACCGACAAGGTCGACTCGGAACTGCCGTCACCCGCCGAAGGTGTGCTGCTCAAGATTCTCGCCAACGAGGGAGATACCGTCAACGTCGGAGCCGTGGTGGCCGTGATTGGCGAACTTGATAGTTCGCAGTCGCCAACATCGCCCCCGCCCGCACCGACGACTCCGACTGCGGCTGACACTCCGACCGAACCTTCGACGGTCCGTCCGGCTCCGGCCACTCCGGCGGATGGACCGAGTGCCGTCGTTTCGCCTCTCGTTCGACGAATTCTGGTGGACGGCGGTGTCGATCTACGCACCGTGCCCGGGACCGGGCCGGGCGGGACTATCACCCGGCGCGATGCCGAGATGGCGGTAGCGAACGGGCCGACCGACGATGTCGTGGTCCCGCTCACACCGGGCTTACGACGCATGGCGGCCCACATGGTCGAATCGGTCCGCACGTCACCACACGGATTCGTTGCCGTAGAGGTGGATGCCACCATCTTTGAAAAGCTCGACGCGGTTGGTCGCGTTACAACCGATGGCGTTGCGATAACTGATGATGCGCTCGTCGTCATCGCGGCCGTTCGTGCTCTCGCCGAGTTCCCCTTCTTCAACGCCACAGTGGTGGGTGATGATCTCGTCGAGCACCGGACTATCAACGTGGGAGTGTTGCACAGCCTTCAGCCCGCGGGAATGCTCGTGCCCGTTATTCACGCGGCGGGGGGTCTCACCGTTCGCTCGCTCGCGCGGCGAATGGCAGATTTGCGAGAGCGCGTTGCCACGCGCCAACTCACGACGGATGACCTCAGCGGTGGGACGATTGCGGTGCTGCCAGCACCAACGCCATCGACGTTGGTGGGCGTGCCCCTTCTTATTCAGCCCAATGTGGCGGCAATCTCCATTGGCGCCGTACGAACTGTTCCGGTAGTTCTGCATCGCGATGGTGAGCCCGTCGTCGGTATCGGCCGCCGCGTCGTGCTCGGACTGTCGTTCGATCATCGGGTAGCGGACCCGACCTCGGCTTCGCAGTACCTCGAGCGAGTCGGTCAGCTGCTGGGATCGTTGAATATTGACGCGGAGCGGTAGTGCTGCGCATTCGTTCACTCGGCAGAGTTTCGTTCCCTGAGGCGAACGACGTCCAGCATTCGCTGCTCAATGCCGCGGACGACTATCTCCTCCTTTTCGAGCATCCTCCGACGTACACCCGTGGAATCCGCACGACGGATCAATCGTTCCGTCGCCCGGTCGCTACCTCCACCGCCATCGTGGTGGACGCCGATCGCGGTGGTGATGTGACGTTCCACGGACCCGGTCAGCTGGTGGCGTGGTACATCCGCACAGTGGCTGACGATCCTTCGGCTGGACGGCACCACGTCGCGATGTTGGAAGACGTCATCACCGCCGCCGTTTTGCGCGTTGCGGCCCCAGGGTCGTTGGGTGACGTGGGGTCGATGGATGGTTATCCCGGAGTATGGGCCCACCGGACCACGCGCCCCGTCAAGATTGCTCAGGTCGGAGTTCGAACGGAACGCGATGCCCGTGGTCGCCGCCGGACCCTGCACGGAATCGCGGTGAACGTCTCTGTCGACCTGGCGTACTTCGACGAGATTGTTCCGTGCGGAATCGCGGAGTTTCCCGTTGGTAGTTTGCAGTCCCTCGGAGTGGCAATCTCCGATCGCGAGTTTGAGGACGTCGTTCGCGACGAGTTTCTCCAGCGAGTTTCTGCCGCGAGCGTCGCTGCCGTGGATCATGCCACTGCCAGCGTGACGTCAGAACGACCATTAATTCGGCGTATGCGAAAAGCGGGGGTTGATCTCGAGAGCGCTCTGCCGGTGGCAACCAGAAAGCCCGAATGGTTACGTCTGCCGGCGGTGATGGGCGAGGAGTACATTCGCCTTCGCCAGATGACCTCCGACCTGTCCCTCGTGACGGTGTGCGAGGAGGCGGGCTGTCCCAATATCTACGAGTGCTGGGCCGACGGAACAGCCACCTTCATGGTGAATGGTGAACGCTGCACTCGCAACTGCGGTTTCTGCCTCGTCGACACCCGCAAACCACTCGCCCTCGATCCCAGTGAACCCGAACGAGTCGCCGAGGCAGTTGCGCGTCTGCAGCTCGCGCACGCCGTGGTGACCTGCGTCGCGCGTGATGACCTTGACGATGGTGGGGCGGGTGCAATTGCCAACACCATCACGGCAATTCGTGAACGCTGCCCCGACACTCACGTGGAAGTTCTCATAAGCGACTGCCGTGGCGATCGCCGATCACAACAGATCATCTTTGACGCCACTCCGGACGTTTTGAATCACAACATCGAAACCGTGGCTCGCCTCCAACGTGCAGTTCGACCGTCGGCGGGGTACCTTCGGAGCCTCGCCGTCCTCGCCCGAGCGAAGGCGGAGGGACTGACAACAAAATCCGGAATGATGGTCGGCCTCGGCGAGACGATCGATGAGGTTCACGAAACACTCATTGATCTCGCTGCGGTGGGCGTTGACATTGTGACGATCGGTCAGTACTTGCGCCCGACCGCCCAACACCTGCCCGTCATGCGGTGGTGGACACCCGAGGAGTTCGAATCACTCGCAGCATTTGGGCGCCACGTAGGCATCGGTACCGAGGGTCGGCACGATGCCGTTGTAGGGCATGAGCGTGCCGCCGCCATACGCGGCAGGCGGTTTCGGGGCAGAGCTGGCGTCGGGTCCGG
>CAXBRG010000129.1:0-4131 GCA_963977995.1 uncultured bacterium
TCAACAGGATTCCCGCTAGCCCCGCAAACACATACTGAGCCACCCGAATGACCTTCTCCATATCACGAACCTGCTGTTCGGGGGCGGTGACCGTTAACACCCCTGGCTGACCCGTGAAGTTTGTCTCGACCACGAAAACATTGGATGGTTTCGTGGGAATGCATCGAAACGATGACGGCATGTCCTTCACTTCCAGCACACTGGACTCTGATTTTGGTAACAGGCTCTTCGCCTCTTCGTAGTCTTGCTCTTGACTAAAGAAGTCGCACGACTGGACGAACGGCAACGAAGTGAGTTGATCACGAACCGATGCGACTTCCGCCTCGCTCGCGGTGGGCTTCATCCAGATTGTGACCCGAGTACCTTGCTGCCAGTGCGCCGAGGCTTGTGCCGCACTTTGTTTCAGCATCAGAGCTGCACCGACGAGAAAAAGGGAGACCGCAACCGTCAACACCGCGGCGATTGTCATCAACCGATTTCGCCAGAGATTGGCCGTAGTTTCTCTAAAGGTGTAACGAAGGAAGCTCAACATCAGAGGCTGACCTCCGACTCCGTCTCGTAGAGACCTCGGCTTTCGTCACGTACGAGTTCGCCGTCGACAAGTTCAATAACCCGCTTACGCATTTTGTCCACGAGTCCCTTGTCGTGCGTGGCCATGACGACCGTCGTTCCCGCACGGTTGATTCTTTCGAGCAGCTGCATGATCTGCTCAGTGTTGGCCGGGTCTAGGTTTCCCGTTGGTTCATCAGCGAGCAAGAGCAACGGCCGATTCACGAAAGCTCGTGCTACGGCCACTCGCTGCTGCTCTCCTCCGGAGAGCTCCTCGGGCCGATTGTCCGCCTTGTCGGCCAGACCGACAAGCTCGAGTACTTGCGGGACTTGGTGTCGAATGGTGTCCGCGGGACGCCCAATCACTTCGAGTGCGAAGGCGACATTCTCAAAAACAGTTTTATTGGGAAGCAGGCGGAAGTCTTGAAAGACGCAGCCGATATTGCGCCGAAGATATGGCACTCGCCACTTCGGCATCTTGAGGATGTCTTTCCCCGAGACGTGAATCTGGCCGGCGTCGGGAAGTTCCTCGCGAAGCACGAGTCGAA
Source organism: uncultured bacterium (assembly GCA_963977995.1). Taxonomy (GTDB): domain Bacteria; phylum Actinomycetota; class Acidimicrobiia; order Acidimicrobiales; family RAAP-2; genus RAAP-2. The sequence continues at coordinate 1,098 of CAXBRG010000129.1, forward strand.
GAAATGACGTCTTGCCCGATCCTGACGAACCGACGAGAAAGACGAAATCACCCTTAGCAATCTCAATCGAGAGATTTCTCAGAGCCACCGTTCCATTGGGATATGTCTTTTTGACATCTTGAAATCGGATCACTGGTCACCTCCTCGGCGAAGCAGCCCTCGACCGGGCGATAGCACCTTTAGCCTACCGAACGCACCCTCATAAACCGTGACAGCAGTTATTCCGTACCGCGTCGCAGACGGCGCAATTCTGCCTCCATAAATGCGTCAAGATCGCCGTCAAGAACGGCGTCAACGTTACCCGTCTCGCACTCGCTGCGATGGTCCTTGACTAACTGATAGGGGGCCTGCACGTAACTCCGAATCTGCGATCCCCACGCGTTCTCGCCACGTTCGCCACTCAGTGCGTCCAACTGAGCTTTTTGCTCGGCCCGCGCACGTTCCGACAGTTTCGCTTGGAGAATTTGCATCGCACGCGCTCGATTTTGGTGTTGACTGCGTTCGTTTTGACAGCTCACGACAATGCCCGTTGGCAGGTGCGTGATACGAATGGCCGAATCCGTCTTGTTCACGTGCTGTCCACCCGCACCAGACGAGCGGTACGTATCCACGCGTAAATCCTTGTCGTCGATACCAACGTCAGCGCTGGTATCCACAACAAACGGCGTAATTTCCACGCTGGCAAAACTCGTCTGCCGACGAGCTTGGGCATCAAAGGGACTGATTCGAACAAGACGGTGCACTCCTCGTTCCGCCGAAAGCCATCCGTAGGCGAAGCGACCCTTCACGATGATTGTGGCTGAGAGAATCCCCGCTTCCTGCCCTTCGGAAACTTCATCGACTTCGACAGCAAATCCACGTCGTTCCGCCCAACGGGAGTACATCCTCAACAGCATCTCGGCCCAGTCCTGGGCGTCCGTGCCACCCGCGCCCGCGTGAAAGTCAACAATGGCGTCCGATTCGTCATACGGACCTGAAAGAAGACTCTGCAACTCCAAAGTTTCAATATTGGACGAGACAGACTCCACCGTCCGAAGAAGTTCGTCCAACATCGATCGATCGCCACTCTCGAGCAACTCTCTGGCTAGTTCGACCATGACGTCGCCGTCGTCAATCTGCCGCCCTAGTGCATCGAACTCCTCCAATGCGCTTGTCACGCGACCGAGTTCCGTTGTCACTTCGCGGGCGTGATCTTGGTCGTCCCATAGATGTGGTTCGGCGGCCGCCCGCGACAAGGATTCGTGCCGACTCCGCAACGAATCGATTTTTAGGTACTCCCGAGCCGCATCCCAGCGCTCTCGAAGGACGCCCAAGGACTGACCGGCGTCGCGGAGAGAGCTTTCGGCCTTAGGGTCGGCCATGGCACTGCTTGTACTTGCGACCCGAACCGCAGGGACACGGGTCGTTCCGCCCAACTTTCGCACTGGGATGTACCGGCGGGACTGATTGCTCGGTCCGTGGCGCAGAGTCGCCAACATCAGATTGAATATTGGTAACGCCACGCTCCGCCGGCTCGGCATCCCGGGGCTCAATTACCGCATCGATATGGGTGATGTAGCGGACAAAGTCGTCATTGATGGCGGCGAGCAGGGATTCGAACATTGCGTAACCATCTCGCTGCCACGCCACGAGGGGATCTTGCTGCGCCATTGCGCGGAGATGGATTCCGTCGCGTAAATGGTCCATATCGCTGAGGTGATCACGCCAGCGCTGATCAATGATCTGCAACATGACGTCACGCTCGATGGCCCGCGCGGTATCGATACCCCCTGGATAGTTAGCGCACTTGGCCTCGTAGGCCGCGATGGCATCCGCGGCGAGGGCTTCGTGCAGTTCCTCGGTATCGCCGTAACTCACAACTTGCTCTTCTGTCAGAGACGGAGTGCAGTAGTTATTCGCCTCGAGCAAGAGCGCAGCCGGATCCCACTCTTCGGCAAACTCGCTGGGACAGTGCGAGGCAACAACCTCGCCAAGCTTTTCGGCGAGTGATGACAGGGCGAAGTCGTGGAGATCATCGCCTTCCAGAATCTGCTGGCGCCGGGCATAAATGACCTTGCGCTGTTCATTCATGACTTCGTCGTATTTCAAAACATCTTTACGAATTTCGGCGTTGCGACCTTCAACGGTATTTTGGGCTCGCTCAATTGCCTTGGTGACCATTTTCGCTTCAATCGGTTCGTCGTCGGGCATCGTTCGGTCCATGACCCAACTAATCGCTCCGGTAGCGAAGAGGCGCATCAGTTCGTCTTCGAGGGATAGATAGAACCGTGAAGTTCCAGGGTCTCCTTGGCGCCCCGACCGTCCTCGCAACTGATTATCGATGCGCCGTGAGTCGTGTCGTTCCGTTCCGAGGACGTAGAGCCCTCCGGCGGCGCGAACCTTTTCTCCTTCAACAGCGCACAGAGACTCCCACTTTGCACGCGACGCCGTAACGGCATCGTCAAAACCGTCGTCACCGGGATGTAATCCCAGTGCCTTGACGTCTCGTGCAGCGAGACCCTCGGGATTACCACCGAGAAGAATGTCGACGCCACGACCGGCCATGTTGGTGGCGACCGTGACGGCGTGCAGGCGACCCGCCTGGGCGACGATGACGGCCTCACGCGTGTGCTGCTTGGCGTTGAGCACCTCGTGGTCGATGCCACGCTTGGCCAACTGGCGCGAGAGGTATTCACTCTTCTCCACGCTGATGGTGCCCACCAGCACCGGCTGGCCACGCTCGTAACGCTCGGCGATGTCGTCGACGACGGCACGGAACTTGGCTTCCTCGGTCTTGTAGATGAGGTCGGCCTGATCGAGACGCACCGCGGGACGGTTCGTGGGGATGGGCACCACCTGCAGCTCATACGTGTTGCCCAACTCGGCGGCTTCGGTCTGCGCCGTACCGGTCATGCCGGCGAGCTTGTCGTACATGCGGAAGTAGTTCTGGAGGGTGATGGTGGCGAGGGTCTGGTTCTCCTCGTTGATGCGCACGCCCTCCTTGGCCTCCACCGCCTGGTGGATGCCCTCGCTCCACCGGCGACCCTCGAGGATG
>CAXBRG010000130.1:0-4124 GCA_963977995.1 uncultured bacterium
TTTGGCATTCCCGTGGTGCCGCCCGTGTAGAGCATGACGAGATCGTCGGGCGAGCTCGGCGGCAGCGTCGTGGGTGGCGTGGCGAGCGCCTCGCGAAACGGCGTCGCCCAGGGTGGACACGGCGTCGTTCCGTCATCGACGTGCAGATAGGCCACGATGTCGGGAAGCTCGCCCCTCAGCGCGTCGATTTTGTCGGTAAACGCGCCGTGGAAGACGAGCACTCGCGTATCGGCGTTGTCAAAGAGGTAGGCGAGCTCGTCGTGCCCGTAGCGATAGTTCGTGTTGATCGGAACGTGACCCGCTGCCAACGTACCGGCGAAAGTAATGAGGTACTCGGGACAGTTGTAGAGGTAGGCCGCAACGGTGCTCTGTCGCGGCAGGTCGAGGGAGTGAAAGTAGGACCCGAGGGAGTCCATGTGGTGCATAAAAGATTCCCAGGTCACGACGACGTCGCCCGACTCCAGTGCAACGGCCTCGGGTTGGGCCTCGGCAACTGTTCGCCAGACATCAACGTACGACCACGAACTCATAAGGCTCCTCCCGCCGCCACGATACCGAAGTCTCCCGAGACCCGCCACCGGCGATACGGCGGTGCTACCGTCGGGCTGTCAGAGATGACTGGGGGGAATATGAAGTTTGTTCGTCGAGGCGTCATGGCCTGCTCTCTCGTGGCGGGGACACTGGTTATGGCGGTGCCCGCCGCCGTCGCGGCAACGCCGCCGGACGCGGCCGTCAAGGGTTGCGATGTATTGGTCACCACTCCGGCAGATCACAGCTGTCTCCTGCCGTGGCCGAACGACGCGTTCACCAAGAAAGCCTCGACGCTGACGGGCCGTCAGCTCAATATTCCCGCGACCGGTACACCGGCGAATACATCGGGTAAGCACATCGATCCGACGTACCAAAATCTCAACTCTGGTTTCTCACCAGGATCACAGATTGTGATTCACGTTCCCAATCTTTCGTTTGATAACTCGGGGATTGCGAACTCTCAGAACATTGACAGCTCGCTAGCGAGCAACGCCCCCGTCGTGTTGTGGGACGCCACGGCGAAGAAGAAAATTCCCTACTTTGCCGAGATGGATGCACAGAATACGGATACGGCGACCCAACTCTTGCTGATTCACCCCGCGAAGAACTTTGACGAGGGTCACCGTATTGATGTGGTTCTTCGCAACCTGAAAGACAGCTCGAATAACTTCATCTCCCAACTGCCCTCCCAGACCGCCGTATTGAATAACACGTTGGCGAACAAGGCGCGAGGCACCCACTTGAAGTGGATCTACACCAATGAAGTCGCCAAGATTTCCGGCCTCGACCTTTCGCACCTCTACGTGACGTGGGACTTCACCGTCGCCGCCGGCGGCGGCAACCTGAGCAAACTGTCGGCAGCCAACCTCGCCGACCCCGCCTTGTCCATGCGGGAGCAGGCCTACAAGTTGATCGGCAAGACCGACCCGGTCTTCCGGGTGACGACGGTCACGGACAACGGCACGAAGCGTGAGATCGACGGTTCCTTCCAGGTCCCCACGTTCCTCAAAAACTGCCCCACCACACAAGCTCTGGCGTATCAGAGCACGAATACGTCGCAGTGCGGCGACATGAACGTCAACAGCAAGACTCACTTGCCGTCACTCGTGGCGTCGACGTATAACAAGACGACCAAAACATGGTCCGGGCAGGTGTGGGCGAACTTTCGTTGCGTTATGCCCAGTTCAATTCAAGGCGGTGTCGCGGCGGCCCCCACTCTCTACGGACACGGACTATTGGGTAGCGCCGGTGAAGTAACCGGTGGATCGTTCCAAAAGGGCGTGGAGTCCAACATGATGGGCTGCGCTACCGACTGGGATGGCATGTCGTCGAAGGACATTCTCCTAGTGGCCGCCGCCCTGAACGACATGAGTTCGTTCCATCGACTCTCGGACCACATGTTGCAGGGATTTGTGAACTTTCAGTTCCTCGGTCGTCTCATTAACTCGCCGAAGGGCTTTGCGACGTCGACGGACTTCCAGTCGGGTGGCGTTGCTCGCTTCCAGGTGGGGAAGTGTCAGTACATGGGCTACTCCCAGGGCGGCATTATGGGCGGCGCCCTCTCTGCGGTTTCGAAGGAGTGGAGCCGCGCGGTCTTGGGCGTGCCCGGACAGAACTACGGCGGCTTGCTGTTGAATCGCTCGGTCGACTGGGACTCCTACAAGTCCGTGTACAACCCGAACTATCCCAACACCACCGATCAGATTCTTGGTCTCCAGCTGGCCCAGATTCTCTGGGATCGCGGTGAAAACAACGGGTACTCGCAGCACCTCACAAAGACGCCCTATGGAGGAACATCCATCAAGCAGGTGTTCATCATTGAGAACTACGGGGATCACCAAGTCGCCAACGTCAGCACCGAATCGTTCGCTCGCACCATTGGCGCCGAACGCCACTCGCCAGTGTTTGACCCCACGGCCTTTGGTACCACCCGCACCAATCTCCCCACGGTGATGCAGGCTCTCTTGACGAACCACACGTATTCACCGACGGCCCCGGTGCGCGCCCTCGTCGAACTCTGGGATTACGGCACGCCCACGCCACCCGTCGCCAACCAGGCGCCCGGTGGTGGTGCGTACGGCAGTGACCCTCACGGTTATGGCCGCCGCACTCCCGGACTGATCGACCAGATCAAGTCGTTCCAGGTCTCCGGCACAATCAGCGATATCTGTCTGAGCGATGGCACTCCGACCGCCTGTATTGGAGTGCCAGGGTCATAGAGCGATGTCGCGGGAGCGACGTCGCCACCACGGCGAATAGTCATGACGGAAGGAAGAGGTCTGCTCGCTCCGGCGACGTTGATGAGTGATACGGGGACCTTCGGAAATAACGACGAACTCCGGTTCCGCGTGCGACGATTTCTCGAAGAGAATCCCCGACCGACGGGCCGCCAACTCGCCGACGCCGGTCTCGTCGCACCTCACCTTCCCGCCCCGTGGGGGGTGGGCGCCGGACCGGCCGATCAGCTAATCATCGATGAGGAACTTCGTGCGGCCGGAGTGTCACGCCCCGTCAACCCCATTGGTATCGGGTGGGCCGGCCCCACCATCGTGTACGCCGGCACACCGGAGCAACAAGAGCGATGGATGCCTCGTCTCTTAAGTGGCGATGATTTCTGGTGTCAGCTCTTCTCGGAACCGAACGCGGGGAGTGACCTCGCGTCCTTGCAGACGCGTGCAGTGCGCGATGGCGACGAATGGGTGATCTCGGGCCAGAAGGTCTGGACGAGCTACGCACACATCGCGCGCTTCGGGATCCTGCTCGCTCGCACCTCGCAGGAAGGGGAGCCGCAGCGGGGTATTTCGTACTTCGTTTGTCCGATGGACCTTCCGGGCGTAGAGATTCGACCGCTGATCGATATGACCGGCGACCACGCGTTTAATGAAGTCTTTCTCAATGACGTGAGATTGCCCGCCGACTGTTTGATCGGAACTGTCAACGACGGCTGGCGGCTCGCCAAGGTGACGCTGGGCAACGAACGAGTGTCACTCTCTGGCGAGGGGGCGCTGTGGGGGCGTGGTCCGAGTGCGAACGATCTCCTCGCCATCGCTCGTGGTCGTGACGTGCGTCCACTCGAACGTGAGCGACTCACCAGGTGTTGGATGCACGGAGAGATCCTGCGACTGCTCCGCCTAAAGACTCTGTCGGCCGTTCTCGCGGGCCGCGAACCAGGTCCGGAGGCGAGCGTTCGAAAGGCACTGGCCGACGACCACGGGCAAGAGATCATGGGTCTCGCTCTTGATCTCGCGGGCACGGGAGGACTTGATAGTCGCGTCGGCCCCTTCGGCGATCGTTCCAGTGCCGCGGGCGTCTGGCGTCACGGGTTTCTCTACGCGCAGGCTCTCACTATCGGTGGCGGCACCTCGGTAGTGCAACGCAACATCATTGCCGAGCGGGTACTCGGTCTACCGAAGGATGTTCGTTAAGGGGCAATCGGACCAGCGTCGTCAAAGCCTTGACGAACACCCTGTCCGGCGCGACGCGAGAGTTGCTCGGGCTCGAAGAGCATCCAGTACGCGTTGCGAGCATGCTTGCGTGAACGGTTCTCAAAAACGCTCGCGAGGACGTGCGGGTCGCTCGCCTCATCTTCGTGA
>CAXBRG010000131.1:0-4073 GCA_963977995.1 uncultured bacterium
GACATCCGTCCGGCCTTCTTCGTCCACGACCTGATCCCGATCGAGTACCCCGAATACGGCCGCCCGGGCGAGGCGGAGCGGCACGGCGTGCGGATGGAGACGGTGGCCCGCCACGCCCGCGCCGTGCTGGTGAACTCGGCGGATGTCGGGCGGCGCTTCGCGGCCCATCTCGCCGGGCTCGGCCGCCCGGTGCCGCCGGTCACCGTCGGCCCGCTCGGGATCGAGGCCGCCTTCCGCGCGCCCAATGGTCCGGCGACGCCACCCGCGCGGCCGACCTTCCTCGTCTGCGGCACCATCGAGCCGCGGAAGAACCTGATCGCGCTCCTCACCGCCTGGCGCGAGCTCAGCCTCGGGCACGGCAACGCGACGCCGCGCCTCGTCGTCGTCGGGCGCCGGGGCTGGGAGAGCGAGAACGTGGTCGACCTGCTCGAGCGCTGCCCGGCGGTGCACCGCGTGCTGGTCGTTCGCCGGACGGGTCACGATGTGTCGTGGGTCGACGGCCGCGACGTCTGGTGGCACGACGTGGTTGATACGGCGAGTGATGTTCACGAGCCCGAGAGTTTCCCGGCCGAACAGCCCCTCTATCTGATGTACACCTCTGGAACAACGGCGCGTCCGAAGGGAATTTTGCACACGACGGGTGGTTACCTTACGCAGGCCGCCACGACCTACTACTACGTGTTTGACATTAAGGCCGATTCCGACGTGTGTTGGACGAGCGCCGATATTGGTTGGGTCACCGGTCACAGTTATATCGTGTACGGCCCGCTGGCCAACGGCGTGACCCAAGTCCTCTACGAAGGCACCCCGGATGCCGGCGGGCGGGACCGTTGGTGGCGAATTATTGAGAAGTTCAAGGTCACCATTCTCTACACCGCCCCGACCGCGATCCGTACTCTCATGAAGTGGGGTGAAGCGCTGCCCGCGGCGCACGACCTGTCCAGCCTTCGTCTTCTCGGTTCAGTGGGGGAGCCCATTAACCCTGAAGCCTGGATGTGGTACCGCGAGCACATCGGTGGAAACCGCTGTCCCATTGTGGACACCTGGTGGCAGACCGAGACCGGCGGAATCATGATCACCCCGCTACCCGGTGTCACCGCGACCAAACCCGGTGCCGCAATGCGACCGTTCCCCGGCATTGGTGTGGACGTCGTGGATAACGACGGGAATTCGGTGGGTAACGGAGAGGGCGGCTATCTCGTTCTGACGCATCCGTGGCCCGGCATGACGCGAGGAATCTACGGTGACCCTGAACGTTTTACCGAGACGTACTGGTCACGCTTTCCCGGCCGGTACTTCGCTGGCGACGGGGCGAAACGCGACAGCGACGGCGACTTGTGGTTGCTTGGCCGAGTTGATGACGTCATGAATATCTCGGGGCACCGACTCTCCACGACCGAGGTCGAGCACGCTCTCGTGGGACACCCGGCCGTCGCTGAGGCGGCTGTCGTGGGGGCCTCGGACGACACCACGGGACAGGCGATTGTGGCTTTTGTGACACTCAAGCTGTCAGCCGACGAGGCGACGGTCGATCAGAGCGCTCTGGTGGCCGAACTGCGTCAGCACGTTGCTACCGTCATCAGTCCCATCGCCAAACCACGCCAAATCATTTTGACTCCCGATCTGCCGAAAACTCGCTCCGGCAAGATCATGCGACGCCTTCTCCGTGACGTGGCTGAACACCGCCAGTTAGGTGATGTCACAACGTTGACCGACCCGACGGTCGTCTCCATGATTGACGGATTGATGACGACGCACGCGAATGACGATTGAGGTTCTCGTTCGTCCGATTCAACCGACCGATCTCGCTGCGGTGGTCGATGTTCTGATCGGTGGCTCCCTGCAGCCCGCGGCGGAGTCGCGGGAGCACGTGAACGACTATTGGCTCGCCGTAGAAGAAGTCCGTCGTCTGCACGGCGAGGTGTTTGTCGCCGAAGAGAACGGGGAGGTGGTAGGTGTCTGCCAGGTCATCGTGTTTCGCAACATCGGAAACCGTGGGCAGCGCGTGGCGGAGATTGAGAACGTCCACGTTCGCAGTGATCGACGGCGTCACGGAATCGGTGAACAACTCATTGCGGCGTGCGAGCGCGTGGCACGTTCTTTGGACTGCCACCGAGTACAACTGACGAGCAATGTTGCACGCGTTGATGCTCACCGTTTCTACGATCGGTTGGGCTACGTCGCGAGCCATAAGGGGTTTAAGAAGGCCCTGCGTGGGTAGTCTCCAGTTATGAAGCACAACCACGAGATTCGAGAAGAACTCCGCCAACCCGCCATCGATCTTCGCCACGAAATCCCCGACGTACTCCGTGCTTTTGGTGAACTCTCTCAGGCCGCCATGGCCGAAGGGGCGCTGTCGAGTCAAATAAAAGAACTGATTGCGCTGGCCATTGCGGCCACGCGAGAGTGCGACGGTTGCATCGTGGCCCACGCGCGAGGCGCCGCCCGCCTGGGCGCTACGCGGCAACAGGTCGCCGAAGTTCTCGGCGTAGTCATCTTGATGAATGGTGGCCCCGGTACCGTGTGGGGGCCCCGAGCGCTCCGCGCATTTGATGAAGCCCTCGCTGAACGAGAGCCCACCGCTTAGAAGCCGTAGGGCAGTTTCTTAATTCCGTTGACGAAACTCGATTGCAGTTGCACGGCCTCGCCCGTCGCCCGAAGGCTGGGGTAGCGACGGAAGAGTTCGCGGAACATCACCGTGATCTCGCGACGAGCTAAGTGGGCGCCAAGACAAAAGTGTGGCCCCGGTGCGCCAAACCCGTAATGGTCGTTCGGCGTCCGCGTGACGTCAAAGCGATACGGGTCGACAAATGCATCCTCGTCGCGGTTGGCGGAGTTGTAGAACAAGAGCACCTTGTCACCCGACTTCAGTTCTTTACCGGACAAGACGTAGTCCTGGCTTAACGTGCGTCGCATCCAGATAACTGGTGAGGCCCATCGAACGATTTCGTCAACGGCCGTCTTGGCGTGCGTCTCGTAGTCGCCCTGCCAGATTGCGAGTTGATCGGGGTGTTGGGTAAGGGCGTTGAGTCCGTGCGCGATGGCGGTACGCGTCGTTTCGTTACCCGCGGTGACGAGGAGAACAAAGAAGCTCGCCAGCTCTTGCTGTGTGAGCTTCTCATCCTCAATCTCGGCGTTAATAAGCGCACTGGTGATGTCGTCAATCGGATTATTGGCGCGGAACTTGCCGAGTTCCTCCATGATGCCGGTCAAGGTGGCACCCGCCTCAAGGAACGCAATGACGGGGTCGGTGCCCTCCGGAATGATGTCGGGGTCCCCCATCGACAAGATGACGTTGCTGCACTGCAGAGCAGTGTCGTACTCACTCGGTGGAACACCCATCATGTCGCAGATGATCTGCAGGGGGAAGGGTGCCGCGATGTCGCTGACGAAGTCACCGGTGCCGTTCTTCGCCGCACGGTCCAGAACTTCTACCGCAATGCGATCAATGGAGTCTTCGATTGCTTTTACGTTGCGAGGGTTAAAGGCATTCGACACGATGCGACGGAGTCGAGCGTGCTTGGGGTTGTCCGTTGAAATCATTCCCGAGAAGTACTCGACCATCTCGGTGGGCATGTCTTGGATTGACACGGCGCCTTGCCCGGACGTGAAAATTTCGGGGTGACGACTGGCCGTGGCGACATCAGCGTGTCGCGTGAGGGCGTAGTAGCCGGGGCCTTGAGGGAATTCAATCGACGAGCCCTCCAGCAGGGGCTCGTCGTAGAAGGGGATGGGATTCTCGGCGCGCAGTGTGGCAAAGGCGCCTTCTCGTTCCGACCACGGACGACGCCAAAATTCGATGTCTGACAGGTTGATGTCAGCGGCCGAGAGCACTGGGTGTGGTTGCATGATTAGAGCGTAGCGACCAATTATTTCGGTCACGATAGGAGAAATTTACGGCAGAATGGCGGTGTGGAAACTGCCTTGACTGACTCCGAACGCGCCGGCCGCCTGAGTGCCCTGATGGCTCTCATCGACCTCATGCGACCCTCGGTTCAAGCCGATGGGGGAGATCTGGTTCTCGTCCGGGCCGACGTCGAGGCCGGAGTGGTGGAAGTCCAATTACAGGGCGC
>CAXBRG010000132.1:0-4063 GCA_963977995.1 uncultured bacterium
TGCGAAGGGCGTCGACTTACGCGAACCCTTGAAACCCACTTGTCCCGATGACGCCCACGACAAGACGTTGCCTTCGGGGTCGGTGATTGAAACGATGGTGTTGTTGAAGGAGCTCTTAATGTGCGCCACGCCATAGGCGACGTTCTTGCGCTCCTTCTTACGAACCTTGCGAGCAGCGGTGGGCTTCGCCATTACTTCTTCACCTTCTTCTTACCGGCGACGGTGCGCTTCGGTCCCTTACGAGTACGTGCATTGGTGCGAGTGCGCTGTCCGCGAACCGGCAGACCCTTGCGGTGGCGTACGCCCTGGAGGCAGTTGATCTCCATCTTGCGCTTGATGTCTTGCGCGACGTCGCGGCGAAGGTCACCTTCGACCGTGAGGTTCTGGTCGATGTAGCTGCGCAACTTATTGACGTCAGCCTCTGACAGGTCCTTCACGCGTGTGGACTCATTGATACCGGTGGCGGAGCAGATCTCCTTCGCCTTGGTCGGTCCGATGCCGAAGATGTAGGTCAACGAAATCACCGTGCGCTTTTCGCGCGGGATGTCGACACCTGAAATACGGGCCATCTCTCTATCTCCTCTTAGCCCTGGCGCTGCTTGTGACGCGGGTTCTCACAGATCACGCGTACGTGACCGGCACGACGAATGATCTTGCACTTCTCACACATGGTCTTGACGCTTGCGCGAACTTTCATGATTTCTCTCTCGAACTCTCGAACCGTCGTTTACTTGTAGCGATAGGTAATGCGGCCGCGCGTCATGTCGTACGGAGTGATCTCCACTTGGACCTTGTCCCCGGGGAGAATACGGATGCGGTTTTGACGCATACGACCCGAACTCATTGCGAGCACGGTAAATCCGTTTTCTAACTTGACTTCAAACATCGCGTTGGGTCGGGCTTCAACAACCGTTCCCTCAACGGTGAACGCATCTTCCTTTTGCTTCGACAGGTTCTTGCTCCTTGTTTCAAATTCAGGCGCCCCACAACCTCACGGCTGCGTGGCAGGTGACCTCCGGGGAGTTCCCCAAGGTCGGCTAGCCATATTACCCAAATTTTCACGACCCCATTTTTGGGACCCGCTCACCCATGGCGTTCCCCGGCCACGGCGGGCCAAAACACCGCTATCCGGCTCTTCGGCGCCATATTTTGTCCGCCGTAGGCTACCGATATGCCGTCCAATAGCCCCTCTGGATTAGGTCGGGGAAAGGTGTACCCCGCCAGTGCCGCACAGCACCTTCTTAACCCCCTTCGCACGATTGTTCAACCCCCGGGCCGGATCATTCGGCGGATGAACCTTTCGCCTGATAGCCGCGTCCTCGAGATCGGGTGTGGGCCAGGTTGGTTCAGCCCCATCCTGGCGGCCGCCGTACCCGGCGGCGAACTAACCGTCTGTGACCTGCAACGCGAGATGCTCGAGCTCGCCGCCGTTCGCCTTGGCACATTCCCCAACATCAGACTGATCCAAGCGAATGCGACTGCCACGCCGTTCGCTGACGCCGAATTTGACGCCATTTTGGTTTCATCAGTTCTCGGCGAACTGCCCGATCCGATGGGTGGCCTCTCCGAGTGTGCGCGAATCCTTTCGCCCACGGGGACTCTCACGGTGGTGGAGACTCGGCGCGATAGTGACTTCCTTCGACGCCGCGACCTGATCGCACTGGCTGCCCGTGCCGGACTCACACTCTCGGCACAGTTCGGCCCACCGTGGGAGTACACCGCCAATTTCACTCACGCTGTCAACCCCCACCCGCTCGGTCACTAACACGCACTTCGTCGACATGAGCTGCACCGGTGGTGACAGTCTCAGTTCGCCACGTACATATCGACCTCGCAGAAGCGCCTAACTCCCAATTTGGGTCATCGGACCCTATGGGGCGCGCTCGAGGAGCGACCACAATGAGAGCATGGCGTTACACGACGCGCAACGTTCCCTCCGCCTTGGCCTCGATGTGGAAATCTGTCGCGAGAAAATCAAAAACGCCCGTACGGCGCGGGTGGTTATTACCGACCGCTGCCTGCCGAGTGCTTACGTCGTACACGTCGTCATACGGAACCACACGCTGTACGTCACCAGCGACGAGCGAGCGGTCGTCGCTGCGGCGCGGCGCGGCGATGTAGTCACTGTGCAGGCTGACGGCGTCGAACCCACGGGAGAGTTGTGGTCGGTGCAGGCCACGGGAATGTCCTGGCTGACTACCCACCACGGGGGTGGTGACGTCATGGCCGTACCCATGACCCTGCTGCGCGGAGAACTCGTCAGTGGGGGCGTTCCCGAGGGGAACTGACGGTGGTGTTCCCGAGTGCCACAATGAGGGGATGCAGTACCACGAGGTGCGCGATCCCCAACGACTTCAATCGCTGATTTCGGCGATCTTGTTGTTCGAGTCCGACGTGGAGTTGGACGCTCTCTTGCGCCACCTCGTTCGCAGTGCGTGCGAGCTCGTCGGCGCCGAGTACGCCGCTTTGGGCGTTCTCGATCGATCGGGCTCGTTCATCACTGACTTCATCACCTTCGGTATTGATGACGAGACGCGACAGCGAATTGGGGACTCCCCCGAGGGTCACGGCCTTCTCGGCGAAGTCATCCGTGCGCACCACACGGTGCGAGTTGATGACTTACAGACGCGCGAACTCTCCGTTCTCCCCGAGCATCATCCGGAGATGTACAACTTCCTCGGTACCCCAGTGCGAACGGGTGACGGCACCGTCTTTGGCAATCTCTACCTCGCCAACAAGAGAGACGGGGCCTTCTCCGATGAGGACGAAGCGCTTCTCTCGGTTCTCGGACGCGCGACCGGTCTGGTGATCGACCAGGCGCGGCTGCGCGACAGCGTGCGATCACTCACCTTGCTCGAAGAGCGCAATCGCCTCGCCCGCGACCTACACGACTCGGTGATTCAGCGGATATTTGCCGTCGGACTCTCCCTGCAAGCCACCTTGATGAATGATCTGCCGCGTGATGTCGCCACGCAAGTCGATACTGCCATCGACGAGCTCGACGAAACGATCCGTGAGATTCGCACCACCATCTTTGAGATCTCCCACCGGGACGACGGTGACGTGACCACACTGCGAGGAGCCGTTCTTCGAGTCATCGATGAACTGCCGAGCGCCGCCGGGCTGAACGTGGACGTCGCCTTCGACGGCCCCCTGGATTCAGTCGTCGGACCCGACTGTGCGGACGCCATCGTGATGTCATTGCGTGAAATGCTGTCCAACGTGGTGCGCCACGCCGACGCCACGAGGGCCGTAGTCACGTTGTCGGTACGGAGCGACGTCGTCACGATGAGCGTCGCGGACAATGGTCGAGGAGTGAGTGACACCACCGGCGGCTCGGGGCTTGGTAATTTGCGTTCCCGGGCCGAAGAGTTGGGGGGCAGCTTCGCGCTCAGCAGTCGCAGTGGCGGTGGCAGTATCGCCACCTGGACCGCAGAAAGGGTGCGACAGTGATACGACTTCTACTCGTCGACGACCACGAGATCGTTCGCCGGGGCCTCATCGCCCTGTTGCAAGGAACGGGTGAAATTGAGGTGATCGCCGACACGGGCGACGTGGCGAGCACGGTCGCCCTCCTCCCCGACCTCGATGTTGACGTCGCCGTTCTCGACGTTCAGCTGCCGGACGGCAGCGGGGTCGACCTGTGTCGGGAGATTCGCGACAACAACCCCTTCGTGAAATGCCTAATTCTCACGTCCTTCGCTGACGACGAAGCGTACGACGCGGCTCTGGTCGCGGGCGCGAAGGGGTACGTCCTCAAGGACATTCGTTCGAACGATCTCGTCGACGCGGTGCGACGCGTCGCTCGGGGTGAAACCCTCTTGAGTGATGAGGCGGTGGAACGAGCGAAGCTTCGCGTTCAGCGACGCATGATGGAGGATCGACGACTCTTTGCAATTGGTGCAGAGGCAATCGCACCCCTGAATGTGGCGAATCATGAATATGAATCGGCCAATGCTTCAAGCTGGAATGGAACTCATGCCGTCGTCTGGACAGTGAAAAATGCCATGACAGGTGAAAAAGATATCCTGGGTCGTGTTTTCAACTCAGCGGGTGCTCCGAT
>CAXBRG010000133.1:0-4024 GCA_963977995.1 uncultured bacterium
CGGAAGTTCGCTCCGTCCTCTAAGCCGACGGGTTCAACCCGCGCCAGAGCAACGTAGCGCTGAGTCCCAGAAGTAGGACGTTCGTTAGGCGCGCGTACAACTGTGCGTCAATTCGTGGCGTTGTCCAGCGCGCACAGCCGTAGCCGGCGGCGACGGCGGGTAGTGCCAGCACGCTGCACGTGATTACGAGGCTGGAGATCAGTCCTGACACCAAAAAAACGACAAGCGCCACGATATTCGTGATGGTGAAGACTGCCGAAAGTGTCGACCGGAACTGCGGTGCCGTGAGGGATCGTCGTTGCAGATACGCCACGACTGGTGGTCCGTTGGTAGCAATTGACGTGGTGAGAATTCCGCACGCGGCACCGGCCAGCCAGGCGTGCCACCAGCGTTGAGACAATGCTCGAAGCTTCTGCGAGGTCCGCAGTCCGGTGATGGCGACGATGGCCGTCAACGCAGCCAGTAGAAGCTGCAATGTGGCGCCACTGACGTACAGGAGCACCACTGCGCCGATTGGCATTGTGATGATGGCCGCTATCGAAAGCCGCCATGTATCGTCCCATTGAACGCTCTCGCGGTCGACCCCGGCCATGAAAAGACTGACGACGCAGGAATCCAGGAAGACGATCACGATGGCATCGTGCGGAGCAAACCAGAACGACACCAGTGGAACTGCAAGAAGGGCGTAGCCAAATCCCACCGTGGCCTGCAACCACGTCGCGAAGGCACTGATCGCCAAGAGGGCCATCAGTGATGCGAAAGGGACCGTGCTCGATGAGACGTGCAACATGGCTTCCTTCCAGGGGTTGGTCACACTCGCTGGAAGGCAAGCCTATGGTGCTCTGGCAGTGCCATCACGTTGGCGGAGGGAGTGGGATTTGAACCCACGGTGAGTCGCCCCACGCCGGTTTTCAAGACCGGTGCATTCGTCCGCTCTGCCATCCCTCCGTCTACCAATGTAGTCGGAGGCTGAGGCGAGACTCTAAAGAGAGCTAGTTCTTCGCAGCGTTCTTTGTGGTTCGATGCCGCGTCGCTTGATTCAATTCGACCTTTCGTAGTCGAATGGATTTTGGCGTAACTTCAACCGCTTCATCATCAGAAATGAATTCAAGCGCCTGCTCGAGGCTCAAGATCGTCGGTGGTGTCTGTCGTTCCGTATTGTCCGAACCCGACGCACGCATATTCGTCAGTTTCTTTTCCTTCGTGGGATTGACGTTCATCTCATCGGCTCGGGCGTTCTGGCCAATAATCATTCCCTCGTACACATCGACAGCGGCACCGACAAAGAGGACCCCACGGGCCTCGAGGTCGATCAGTGCGTGAGTCGTCGTGACACCTCGGCGGTCGGCAACGAGCACGCCATTTTGCCGATGGCGGATATCGCCGAACCAGGGGGAGTATCCGTCAAAGATGTGGTGCATCATGCCCGCTCCGCGAGTTTCTGTCAGGAAGTCCGTTCGCATTCCGACGAGTCCTCGGGCGGGAATGCGCCACTCCATGCGAACCCATCCCGTTCCGTGGTTCACCATGTCCAACATGGCACCCTTGCGCTGACTTAAGAGCGAGGTGATATTGCCGACGAATTCATCAGGGGTGTCAATCGTGACGCGCTCCATTGGCTCGTGAAGTTTGCCGTCGATAGTCCGCGTCACAACTTGTGGCTTGCCGACGGTTAGTTCAAAGCCCTCTCGCCGCATGGTTTCAATCAGAACAGCCAGTTGTAGCTCGCCGCGGCCTTGGACTTCCCACGCGTCGGGACGTTCGGTCGGCAACACGCGGATGGACACGTTACCGATGAGTTCTTTGTCGAGACGATCTTTGACCATACGGGCGGTCAGCATCTTGCCTTCGGTACCGGCGAGAGGCGACGTATTGATACCAATCGTCATTGACAGACTTGGTTCGTCCACTGTCAATGGGGTTAATGCCACAGGATTTTCCGGATCGGCCAATGTTTCACCGATCGTGATGTCCTCAAATCCCGCGACGGCAACGATGTCGCCGGGACCGGCCGAAGCCGCCGGTGTGCGTTCAAGAGCCTCGGTAATGAATAGCTCGGTGATACGAGCGTGCTCGACCGTCCCGTCGATTCGACACCACGCCACTCGGGCACCCCGCTCCAGATTGCCGTTGACGACACGGCAAAGGGCCAGACGCCCGAGATACGGCGACGCGTCGAGATTGCAGACCAGGGCCTGGAGACCGGCGTCGGGGTCAAATTCGGGAGCGGGCATGTGCTCCAAGATCGTGGTGAAGAGGGCGGAGAGATCACCCGTCTCTTCGTTCGCTGACAGCGACGCCCAGCCTTGTTTGGCTGACGCGTAGAGAACGGGGAACATAATTTGTTCTTCATCAGCGTCGAGGTCCAAGAAGAGTTCCTCCACCTCGTGCACCACTTCAGCGACTCGCGCATCGGGACGGTCAACCTTATTGATGCAGAGGATGACCGGTAGACGCTTTTCGAGGGTCTTCCGCAGAACAAATCGTGTTTGGGGTAATGGCCCCTCGGCGGCGTCAACCAACAACACCACCCCGTCGACCATGGCGAGTCCGCGTTCAACCTCTCCACCGAAGTCGGCGTGGCCGGGGGTGTCAATGATGTTGATTGTGGTGCCCTGATACCGAACGGCAGTGTTTTTGGCGAGAATTGTGATGCCCTTCTCGCGCTCGAGGTCACCGGAGTCCATGACGCGATCGGTAACTTCCTGGTGGGCCCCGAATGCACCGGTTTGACGCAACATGGCGTCGACCAATGTGGTCTTTCCGTGGTCGACGTGAGCGATGATTGCGATATTGCGCAGATTATTTTGGCGGGCCATAACCACACCACGCTAGTTGGCGTGGCGTCAACATCTGACTATGCCGCAGCGCTGGTGTGCTGTCGAAATTGAGTAATGAGGACGCGTAGGAGATCGCGAGCCCCAGCTCGAACGACAGACTCGGTTCCATCGACTGCTAACGCGATGCCGGCATCGGGCCACACCCCCACGATCCGTTGAGCGGCTCGCCCCTCCACATTCGCGAATGCGTCGATTGTGAGATCGGCCCGAAGGCCCGCAATGGCGGTCGGTGATGGCATGCCGGTTCGAAGACGCACCACCGTCCGCCCGGTCGGAGTGTTGATGAGCGCGTCACGACGTCCGCGAAGTGACGTGCGTGCTCCCGCAACGTCGTAGTAGGCGTCCGACTGGGCGATGATGTAGGGAGTTTCAAAGCTTTCCAGAGTCTCAAGGGCAGTCGTGCCCCATGTCAGTGCCTCGGCCGCCACGATGGCGAGCACCGCACTCGGCTGCTGAGCCAGCCAGTGTCCAAGAGATCCGGGCCGGGCGTATCCTCGCGAGGCTCGAGAGAGGTGCTCGTCGATGACGTCGTGGATGGCGTCGAGCAGGTGGCCAATCTCCCCACTCTGCCGGAGGGCGGTGTTACCGATGGTTCGCCGGGCCGTTATAGGACTCCACATAAAACTCCGACCCGCATCACCACGCCGCTCAACCATCCAAGCGTCACCTCGTAGGCGTCGCGTGGTTGGAATGCTGCGACATCGCGCGGCCAGTGATGAGCGATGTTCGTCCGTGACGACAAACGGCTCTCGTTCGTTGGTGACGAGATTTGACAGATCATGAGGCGAGATGTTTCTTTGAAGGTACGTCACTGATTACCTCGTTGTAGTGCGAGTACTTGAATGAGGTCTTCCACGCCGCGCAGGAGCAGTTCGTCGTCCACTGCAATCCGCCACATGTCTCCCGATGCGGTGGAGAGCGCGGCAACATACGTTGGCGCGCGAGACGTCCGGAGTGATTCCACCACGGCGTGGTACCGCAGGGCCTTCTCGAGTGAGTCATCCAAGAGTGACGTCGTGAGGTCGACGAGGGCCACGCCGCTACCAGTGGTCGTTGAACCCACCATGAGGTCAACGTGGTCGCGAAGCTCGACGACACCTCCGAGGCGTACGCGAGTGCGCACCGCCGTCCGCGGCCGCCACGCTGCCGGGAGATGACCAACTCGTTGATGGAGAGTCACGCTG
>CAXBRG010000134.1:0-3973 GCA_963977995.1 uncultured bacterium
GTCTACTACTACGTCACGGCCACCGCCGTTCGCGCCCACGCCGCCCGTGACGGCGCGTTACTTACTCCGCTGCCAGGGTGACGACAATCTCCGGTACGCCACTGAGGTAGGTGACCTGCGCGACTGACCCGGCGGCTCGCACGTCGTCTTCTCCGGCCCGGGCCAAGGCGAGAAATGCCTCGTCACCCGTCACCGTAAGACTTTCGACATTCGCCCGCATGGACACCTTGGACTCGGTTTTTTGACGGCGAATGGCACCGAGAACATGCTGCGCGGCGGCGTACACGCCACTGCCGCTCACGTTTCCGAGCTCGGATCGACGCGGCCAGGGAGCACTGTGAATCGATTCATCGTGCCACCAGCTCCATACTTCATCGGTCACGAAGGGCATGAACGGGGCGAGAAGGCGCTGCAGCACCGACAAAGCTGTTGCGAGGGCCGCTCGAGCCGAAGCGTTGCCGTCGAGGTCGTCCTCGCTGTAGGCGCGGATTTTGACGAGTTCGATGTAGTCATCGCAAAACGCCCAGAAGAACTGTTCGGTGCGTTCCAAGGCGCGGGCGTAGTCGTACTGCTCGAACGCGGTGGTCGTCTCGTCGATCAGCGTGGCCAGTTCGCTCAGCATGTCGAGATCGAGAGGGTTGACGACGGCCTCAATCGTGGGAATCGTGGAGCCTTCGAGACGTCCGAGGGCAAACTTTGAGGCATTGAGAATTTTGATGGCGAGTCGTCGACCAATCTTCATTTGACCTTCGTCGAAGGCGGTATCGGTCCCGGGTCGTCCACTGGCGGCCCAGTAGCGGACGGCGTCCGAACCGTGCGTCTCGAGGAGACCCATCGGTGTGACGACGTTGCCGACGGACTTGCTCATTTTCTTGCGATCAGGATCAAGAATCCAACCGGAGATGAGAGCGTTCGTGAAGGGAAGTGAGTTTTCTTCGAGATGGCTTCTCACGACCGTGGAGAACAACCACGTCCGAATAATTTCGTGGGCCTGTGGTCGCAGGTCCATCGGGAATACTCGAGGAAAGAGGTCGGATCCCCACTTGCCGGCTACCTGGGGCGTGAGAGAACTCGTTGCCCACGTATCCATTACGTCTGGGTCCCCGAGGAATCCACCTGGCAGTCCACGCTGGCTTTCGGTGTAGCCCGGCGGCACATCACTGGATGGATCGACGGGCAGCGTCTCGTACGCCGCGGTGATAGGGGAGTCAAAATCAACGACGCCATCGCTGTCGATGGGGTACCAGATCGGGAACGGGACACCGAAGTATCGCTGACGTGAGATGCACCAATCGCCATTGAGGCCTTCCACCCAGCTCCGAAAGCGATGCTTCATGAAGTCGGGGTGCCAGTTCAACTCCTCGCCACGGCGCAACAACGACTCACGCTGCGGCATCGTGGCGACAAACCACTGGCGCGACGTCACAATTTCGAGAGGGCGGTCGCCCTTCTCGTAGAACTTCACGGGGTGAGTTATAGGACGTGGCTCTCCCACGAGATCGCCAGTGGCGGTGAGAAGTTCCACGACTGCCGTGCGTGCTTGGGCGGCCGACTTACCAGCGAGGTGGGCGTAGTGAGTCGTTGCCGTGTCAACGTCGTTGCACGGCCAACCGGCCTCGCCAAAACCGGCGCGAGGGAGAAAACGTCCGTCTCGACCGATGAGTGCCCGTGTGGGGAGTTGAAGTTCGCGCCACCACGTCACGTCCGTGGTGTCACCGAACGTGCAGATCATGGCGATACCGGAGCCCTTCTCGGGGTCGGCGAGGGTGTGAGCGACGACGGGCACCGGCACGTGGAACAGCGGCGTGATGACGTGACTACCAAAGAGGGGTTGATAGCGAATGTCGTCAGGGTGTGCCACGAGTGCGACACACGACGGGAGGAGCTCGGGACGCGTGGTCTCGATATCGATGCCGCCCTCGCCATCGCTACGACGAAATGTCACTCGGTGGTAGGCGCCTGGACGTTCGCGATCTTCGAGTTCCGCTTGCGATACGGCCGTACGAAAGTCGACATCCCACAGCGTGGGCGCTTCGATGGAGTACACCTCTCCGCGTTCTCGCATGCGGAGAAAGGCCCGTTGACTGACTTCTTGGGCGAGGGGTGAGATTGTCGAATACTCCTGCGACCAGTCCACCGAAAGTCCCAATCGTTGCCACAGTTCTTTGAAGGCCTCTTCGTCGGTCGCCGTTAGGCGCTGACAGAGTTCAACGAAGTTCTTGCGCGAAATCGACACCTTGTCTTTCGCCGGTTCCGCCGGCGGTTGGAAGTGGGGGTCGTACGGTAACGAGGGGTCACATCGAACACCAAAAAAGTTCTCGACTCGTCGCTCAGTCGGCAGTCCGTTGTCGTCCCATCCCATTGGGTAGAACACCTTGCGACCCGACATCCGTTGAAATCTGGCGATCGTGTCGGCGTGGGTATAGCTAAAGACGTGTCCGATATGGAGAGACCCCGAGACGGTCGGCGGCGGCGTGTCAATGGAGTACACCTGATCGCGGGTCGCGGTGACGTCAAAGAGATATGTGCCCGCATCGTTCCAACGGGGGACCCAAGCGGCTTCGAGGCCGTCGATGGACGGCTTTTCGGGCAAATCTCTCAGCGTGGGCTTGAGGCGGTCCTCCATGAGTGACCTAGTTTAGAACTGTGATTCGACTGCACGATTCCCTCACGAACGAGGTTCGCGAACTCACCCAACGCGACCCCGGTCGGGTGACGATGTACGTCTGCGGTCCCACCGTGTACGACTTGCCTCACCTTGGCCACGGTCGATTCACCCTGGTCTGGGATACGTTACGCCGCTGGCTGACATTTCTCGGTCTCGACGTCACATTCGTCTCCAACATCACCGACATCGATGACAACATCATCGCTCGGGCTCAACGTGAGTCACGAACGGAAGCGGACGTCGCGAGGGAGTTTGAGGACCGATGGTGGGACGCCATGGAAAAGATCGGTGTCGCCCGCCCGACGCATACCCCCCACGCCACGGAGTATGTCGAAGGCATGGTAAATCTCATCGAAGGGTTTTTGTCAAAGGGGATTGCCTACCAGACTCGTGACGGTGTCTATCTCGACATTTCCCGAGTTCCGGACTACGGAGCACTTGCGGGCCAGTCACTCGATTCTCTCCGAGCGGGGGCGAGAGTGGAGGCGCACGACGAGAAGCGTTCGCCGCTTGATTTCGCCCTGTGGAAGAACGCGAAACCCGGCGAGCCGACGTGGCCCGCATCCTTTGGAGATGGTCGGCCGGGTTGGCACACCGAATGTGTTGTCATGAGCCTCGCGCTACTCGGTGAAGGTTTTGATTTGCACTGTGGCGGATTTGACCTACGTTTTCCGCATCACGAGAACGAACGAGCCCAGGCGGTAGCCGCGGGAAGTACGTTCGCTCGGCACTGGGCCCATAACGGTTGGGTAATGGTCGGCGACCAAAAGATGAGCAAGTCACTCGGTAACTTCACGTCGCTGACCGACCTCACCGAGAAGTCGGATCCTCGCAGCTACCGACTTCTCGTCTTGCGGTCGCACTATCGAAGTCCGATTGAAGTATCGCCCGCAACGATTGCGGACGCCGAGCGCGGCTTGGAGCGTCTCGATGGAGTGGCGCGGCGTTTCAACGTTGTGCTGCGCGGAGGATCGGAGTTTGTCGTTGCGTCAGACATTCAACTCCACGAAGATGGCGCCCAGTTGCTCCGCGCCGTGCAGAACGTGATGGCCAATGATCTTGATCTCGCTGCGCCGGCATACCACTTCAGGTGCACCGGTCACGGACGCCATGATCTGATTACCATCAAGATAAGTTCCGCCGGCCACATCGGACGGCAACGAGGACATTTTCGTAAAACCAAGAACCCGGGCCTTCACCTGCCGTCTGAGCGCTGCCACCCGTGCATCATCCAGATTGAAAAGAGCATAATCTGAGCCGACCTGGTTTTCGAAGATCCGACATTTGGCCGCCACATATTCGTCA
>CAXBRG010000135.1:0-3924 GCA_963977995.1 uncultured bacterium
CCCGACCTGGATCACGATGAGGTCGTCGATGTGGTAGCGAACTACACGGCCTTCGCCGAATGGATGTCGCGGACGGAACCGTGTTAACGATTGCCCACCTCTATCCCGAGCTGCTCGGCACCTACGGCGACGGCGGTAACGCCCTCGTTCTCTCCTCGCGAGCGCGTCGCCGGGGCGTCTCGGTGGAGGTGCAAGAAGTGTCACTGGATGACCCACTACCCGACGCCGATATCTACCTACTCGGTGGCGGCGAGGACGGACCGCAACGACAGGCGACCTACGCCCTCGCCAAGGACCGCGCCCTGGCCCGTCGGGTCGACGACGGAGCGGTAGTGCTCGGCGTCTGCGCGGGTTTTCAGATTCTCGGGACCTCCTACGACGTTGAGGGCGATATCACCGTGGAGGGGCTGGGGCTTCTCGATGTGGTCACCACGCGGGGTCCGAAACGTCGGGTGGGCAACCTCTTGACGCGGGTGGGCTCGAAGTGGATCGTTGGTTTTGAGAATCACGGTGGACAGAGTGCGCTCGGCGACGGTGTCGCGCCCCTCGGCATCGTGGAGGCGGGATTCGGCAATGGGGTGCTCACGAGTGACAGTGGGCGTTCGGTCGACGGTGCGCGCGTCGGTCGCCTCTTTGCCACCTACGCCCACGGTCCCGTCCTCGCCCTGAATCCCTGGTTGGCCGACGAGATTCTGGGACTCGCCCTGGGTCGCGAACTCGAGCCCCTGGCGACGATTGCCGATCGCCTGCACCGCGAACGCGTGGCGTTCGTCGGTGACGTGCAGAGCAGCGACGACGAGGATTAAACGTCGAGATGGTGGGCGAAGGTGGGGTCACCCGTGACCTCACGTCCGAGGGCCACCACCGCATCTTGAATACGTTGCCCGAAACGTCGAATGTTTTCACCCTCTTCTTGCCGTAGGGGAGGTCCGAAGGCGACCGTGACGGGGGAGCGCCACCGTCGAGGTTGGCTGGTGTAGATCTCGGCCTTGGCGAACGAGCTCAACCACTCACCGGCGCCGAGAATGAACGTCGGAACGATGGTCGCATCGGAACGCTCCGCTAAGTAGGCGGGGCCGCCCTTGAACTCCAACAGCGGTCCCGTCGGCGTGCGACCGCCTTCGGGGTAGATCACGAGATGCCAGCCGTCCTTCAACAACGTGATGGCCTGCTCGGCGCTGCGGCGGTTCACTTTGTGACGTTCGATGGGAATTGCATTCACGCTCAGCACGGTGATGATGGCCGTGCGCGACTTCATGAAGAAGGTGTCCGCGGCCGCGGCGACCACGGTGCGGCGGCGAAGTGAACTCGGTAGCGCGGCGAGAGCGAGGGGGGTATCGAGGTGGCTCGTGTGATTCGCCGTGAAGATGAGGGAACCACCGTCGCGTGGAATGTTCGAGAGACCCCGGACGTCCAGTGATGTCAAAAAGCGTGTCAGCGGCAGCGCCACCCCGCCCAGAAGTACGCGACGCACCGCACGAGCGAGGAGTGTGCGCGACCAGTCGGTCGGAAACTCGAGCCCGAGCTTGGCCACTAGCGACGCGATCCGTTCGACTTCTTAGGGGTGTAGCGCTTATTGGCACTCGGTGGCCGCCGCGTTTCATTGTCAAGCGACGTCGCTCGAGCACCCCGAGGGGATCGCTGCCCACGCCTTTCGATCGCCTGCTGGCGCGCGGCTTGGTTGGACGCCACGAAGCCCGCCACGCCGTAGCGCGAAAGGCGCCACGCTCGCAGAATGAGCCACCCACCGAGCATGAGGTAGGGCAGACCGACGGTGGAGAGCATGAGTCCCATCATGAGAGCCGTAAAGCTGGCGAGAACGCGGTGGCGACGCCAGGCGGAGACACCGAGCACCGTGGTGCCGAGGAGGCACGCGAGAAACTGCGGCAAGTACTCCTTGAAGGTCATGGTGTAGGCCTGTTGGCAGGTCGACTTCACGAGGTCCCAGCCGTCAGAGCAGGCCCCGTTGGTGGGCGCCTTCGTGGTGTAGCCGGTCTGGTGAACAAAGAGAAAGAGCGTCGACAGCACGGCCCCGAACACCACGAGGCCCCAGACGAACTTTCTCTCGACGTCGTCGATCGTTCGGATCTTCTCCGGTGGAACCATGGAGGGTCGACGGGGACGGACGGGTCGCGATGCACGGGCCATGCCTGTGAGGCTACCCAACGACTCGACCCGGAGGTGTTTCTCGCGGTGGGGTAGGCTAGTTATCTCGGGCGCTTAGCTCAGTTGGTTAGAGCGCAGCCTTCACACGGCTGAGGTCGGGGGTTCGAGTCCCTTAGCGCCCACGACAGGGGAGTCATCGCCATGCCTCGCTACCTCATCTCGTTCGACGATGGGTCGATGTCAATTTCCGACGACGAACTGCCCGCCGTCGCCGACGCGGCCCACGACGTACTCCGAGCGGCCAAGGCCGCGGGGGTGTGGGTCACGGGCGGCGGACTACTGCGCCAACGGGCGATCTACGTTGACGTGGACGGGTCGACGGAACCGGGCCCGTTTCCGGAGACAAAAGCGGTACTGGGCGGGTTTTGCATCGTCGAGGTAGCGAACGTCGACGAGGCGTTGCTCTGGGCCGCTCGCACCGCCGCGGCGTGTCGGACACCACAAGAAGTTCGTCTCTTGATGGACGACCCCGAGGTCTAAGTCAGCGAGCGGTACCACGACGTGGGGGTCGCGTCGTCATCGTGGGACCGTCGTGTCTCGCGCCAGAGTCCGTTGCCAATGAGTGCGACGCCCACGAGAACGGCCACCAACCATCGACTGCGGTCCGACACCACTTGACTCAGTCGCGCCACGCTCAAGATCGCGAAGGTCGCGAGGGCGACGTCAAACACTGCTCGCTTGCGTTGCGCGATGGCGATGATGATGAGTCCGACGGCCACCAAAATCGTGACCGATGCACTCACCACGCTGCCGCTGAGTGCGCTGAAGTTGGCGGGAATCATGACGAAGAGGAGGGTCGGACCCCACTCGATCCACGAACGATGTTGCGGGGTATCAACGCCGAGGGAGAGGGCCAAGAGCACGAGGCCAACCACGCCGATGATGACTCCGGCGCCCGGAATGGCCGAGAACGAGGTCGTCCACACGACCCCGACGGCACCCGCCGCGCCCACGAGTTGCATTCCGTCGATACTCCAGCCGAGTCGACGAGCTGCCGTGAGGGTTACGAGTCCGACGAGCACAATGATCAGCGTTCGTTCGTGGTGCAGGTTCGTGCGGGCGATGATCAGGCTGACACCCCACAGCGCGACACCGACACCGCCGGTGAGCTTGGCTGATCGCTCCGTGACGCGTAACGACGGACGACGCTGCTGAGTTCCCATCAGAGTCGCTATCACCGAGAGGGCGACGGCCGTCACGCTCCATGCCGTCTCGCCCGGGACATAGACCGTCAGCCCAATGGCACTCGCGACGGCGCCAATCTCAATGGCGGCGTCGCGTCGCGCAATGAATCCACCGACGGTGACAACCGTCGCGAGCGCCACGAGCACTATCCGCGTAGTCGGTGATGATCCGTTGGCGAGCTGCACCAGCTGCAAGACACCGGCCGTGAAGCCGAACAACAGTCCGGGAGCGAGGGTTGTGTAGGAGTCTTCCTGGTCGACATCGTGGAGTGCGGCGAGGAGAACGAGCGACCCGCCCACGAGCCAGTACCCCAGGTGGTAGGTGTAGTCGTCCCAACGACCCCACGTGAGGCCAGCCACGACGGCAGAACCGAGGAGCACGGGGGTGCTGATCAGTGGCTGACGGCGACGGGCGACGGCGTGGGCAGCGCCACGGCGCAGGGGAGCGCGGCACGGCGGGACACGCTCGGGCTGACGCCCGCGACGCGCTCCCCGTTCCTGACGCCAGGCGCCGTCGAGCAGCGCACCACCATGCTGGCCGGCGTCAGCCACGACCTGCGCACGCCGCTGACCC
>CAXBRG010000136.1:0-3885 GCA_963977995.1 uncultured bacterium
GGCCTGCGCCACGATGTCGGCCTCGCGGAAGTGTTGCTTAGCATTGAGGACTTCGTGCGCGATGCCTGCTTGCTGAAAGGCCCGTGACAGCTTTTCCGACTTTTCCACCGACGCCGTGCCGAGCAGCACGGGTTGTCCAGCGGCGCATCGATCTTTCACTTCCTCAACAATTGCTCGAAATTTGGCGTCTTCGGTTTTGAACACCAGATCAGGCAGGTCTTGGCGCTGAGCGGGACGGTTGGTGGGGATGGGGACAACGGAGAGTCCGTAGGTGCTCGAAAACTCCCCGGCTTCCGTTTCGGCCGTTCCCGTCATACCAGACAGCTTGCGATACATGCGGAAGTAGTTCTGCAGCGTGACGGTCGCCCACGTGTGATTTTCGTCCTGGATGCGAACTCGTTCCTTGGCTTCAACGGCCTGATGCAAACCATCATTCCAGCGGCGTCCGTCCAACGTGCGACCGGTGAACTCGTCAATAATTTTGACTTCACCACCGTCGATTAAGTAGTCCTTATCGCGGTGGAAAAGTTCTTTCGCCCGCAGTGCCTGGTTGATGTGGTGGACATAGTTGGTTGACACGGCGTCATAGAGATTCTTCACGCCGAGCGCCTTTTCAACTTCCGCAATTCCCGACTCCGTCAGCAACACCGTACGCTTCTCTTCGTCGACGTCATAGTCTCGATCGCGCGTGAGAGACTTCGCAATCGCGGAGAACTGATAGTAGAGACGAGTCGTTTCGGCCGCGGCACCAGAAATGATTAACGGTGTTCGGGCTTCATCGATCAAAATTGAGTCGACCTCATCAACAATGGCGAAGTGGTGGCCCCGTTGCACCATGTGCTCCAGCGAGCGAGCCATGTTGTCACGGAGATAGTCAAAGCCAAATTCAGTATTTGTGCCGTAGGTCACGTCGGCGAGGTAGGCAGCCCTCTTCGCCTCAGGATCTTCAATGTCGGGACCAACTCGACCTACCGTCAGCCCCAACCACCGATGCAAACGACCCATCCATTCGGCGTCTCGAGCGGCGAGGTAGTCGTTGACGGTGACCACGTGCACCCCATGACCCTCAAGGGCATTGAGATACACGGGAAGAGTTGAGACCAACGTCTTTCCTTCACCAGTCTTCATTTCTGCAATCCAACCAAAGTGGAGGGCCATACCTCCCATGAGCTGAACGTCATAGTGACGCTGACCGAGAACTCGCGTTGACGCTTCACGCACGACCGCGAAGGCCTCGATCAGTAGATCGTCCAGAGTTTCACCCTCCTGCAGACGCTGACGAAACTCCGCTGTCTTGGCTCGGAGTGCCTCATCAGAGAGGCTGGCCATCTCGTCGCCGAGATCATTAATCGGGTTGACCAACTCTTGAAGTTGTCGAACTCGCTTGCCCTCACCGGCGCGAAGCACTTTGCTGAGCAGACTCATAGCCCCTTTACCCTACCGGAGACCAAAAAAATGCGAAGTTGCTGCAAGCGGCTGACCTGGTCTTTGACCCCACACTCGCCTGCGGAGGCTTCCCGTGCGGTTACGGGCAGCTTTCGCTCTCCGGTAACGACTCGCACACTCCACCTTCACTCGATCTGGCCACGGTGGCCATCTCGAGGCAGGACTTACTTCTAAACCGCGCCATGCTCAACGTCAAGGAGACGCCTTACGTGGGTCGCTTCGCCCGCGGCTGGCATCGACTTTCAACCACAGCCCGCTTGCAGCACTCTCAGTCTAGGACCGAAATCTCGACAGGCTGGAAACGAGGATATAGCGAACACCCAGCACCACGATGGCGAGAGGTGCCATGAGTCGCCGCCAGCCGGTCGACGTTCGCCACTCAAATCTCATTGCGCTGAAGTGGTGCGCTCGCACCATCATTCGCGGTGCCCGACGGCGCGACACCCCTTCAATATGCGTAATGACCGCGTCGTGTTCGTGGCCGATTAAGTATCCCGAGCGTTGCAGGCGCCAACACAGGTCCATGTCTTCGGCAAACATGAAGTAGCGCTCGTCAAATCCTCCGACTCGCTGGAATGCCTCGCGTCGAACAAGTACACATGCACCACTGACCCAGTCGATATGGCCGTCACGCCGCGGTTGTCGATAGCGCCTCGTAAACGGATTGTTCGGCCACCAGGGAGCGCAAAGAGCGTGCAGTCCCGCCAGAAAAACGTTCGGGAACACGCGGATTGAGGGGTACGTATTGCCCTCGGCGTCGAGAATTGTTGGTCCCACCAGTGCAACATCAGGGTGGTCATCGAGATGACGTTCGAGTGCCGAGAGTGCTCCGTGATGAACTTCGATATCAGGATTTGAGAGAAGGAGAAACTCACTGTGGGGAGCCACGGCCACGCCGCGGTTCATCGCGCGACCGTAACCCAAGTTATGCATCGTCTCCACCACCGAGACGTCATAACCCGACAACGTGGCGGCCGAAGCACCCTCCGTGCTGTTATCGACCACCACAATGCCTCGTGGATCTTCCCGCTGAAGGCTGGTGACACAGTTCTTTAGTACGGCACCGGCGAAATAGTCGACAACGACGACGGAGCTGCGTGACGTTGACGACACTCCGCTCACACCCGATCTCGAAAGAACCGAGCGAGACCATCGCGCCACTCGGGTGGAGGAAGAAATCCGGCCTGCTCCCACTTCGCCGTCGACAGTGCGCTGTATGACGGGCGCGTGGCGGCCGGAGTCGGTGAAAGTTCATCCGTCGCGATAGGTGTGACAAATTCACGGTCAGCGCCACACGACTCGGCAGCGGCCACCGCCACGTCATACCACGAAGTGGCCGGCTGATTAGCAAAGTGCCAGATACCGCCCGGACGCTTCCGTACAAAGGTGGCGATTCCTCTCGCGAGGTCCGCAGAGAACGTGGGTGTACCCATTTGGTCAGTGACAAAGCGAACCGGACTGTCACTGGCCACTCGATCAGCAATGACGTGAAGCACGTTGCGCCCTCGGAGCCCCATCACCCACGACGTACGGATGATTGTGTCGTGGGGACGACAGCGCCGCTCCCCCGCCAACTTGGAGCGCCCGTAGACACTGAGTGGATTCGTGGGGTCGGTCTCGAGATACGGTCGGTCACTCGTCCCATCAAAGACGTAGTCCGTGGACACGGCAACGAAATGTGCACCGACGCTCTCCGCCGCCTCCGACAGATACCCCGTACCACGTTCATTCACCGCAAAACACGTGTCGCTATCGCTTTCCGCTCTGTCGACGGCGGTGTAGGCCGCAAGGTGAACGATTACGTCTGGTCGCACTGCTCTCACGGAACGGTGCACGGCTGATTCATCGGTGACATCGAGGTCGTGATGAGTAAGACCGACGGCGGCGAACTCGTCAGGACGAATTGCGACACCGTCGGGCTGCCACAACGTTGCACTCCCTGGCGGCAGCTGCCCCTCAAGTACATCGAGAAGGTCTCGCCCCACCTGACCCGCCGCACCGGTAACGAGAACCTTCATCACGAGTCGGCCTCGCGGAGATGAAACACGTCGCCACTTCGAATAGTCCGCTCGGTCCCATCGATTGCCAGGAGAAGAGCGCCGTCGTCATCAACATCGGCCGCCACGCCCACGAGCGATGTCCCATCGACCAGGTCTACGCGTACCGTTCGACCTCGAGTCGCCAAGATCTCTCGATACGCATGAGCGAGCTGTCGTCGACCCTCGGCCGTTTCCGTGCTGGCTTCCAGGCGTCGTGGGAGATCGACGCCTGGAAGCGGCTGCGCAACCTGGCCAAGGCGGCCGGATTCCGTTACCTCGCCTCGGTCGAGGGGCGAAACTTTGCGGTGACCGAGGTCGTGGCCGAGATCGCCGCGAAGAAGGGCGGTCCCGTCAACGTGCTGACCCATTGCAACGCCGGCTGGCTCGCCACTGTCGATTG
>CAXBRG010000137.1:0-3866 GCA_963977995.1 uncultured bacterium
TTGGTTGACCGAGAAGGGCCGAGAAGTCGATACCGAGCTCCGCACTCTCGGTTTGAGAGGCAACTGCCACCAGGTCCGTTCGGCCAATGACCTCCTCGAGTGTTCGAGCACCCATCGCGGCGAGGTACTCCCGAATCTCGGTGGCGATGAACTCGAAGAAGTTCTCAACGAACTCAGGCTCACCAGTGAAACGCCGCCGCAATTCCGGGTTTTGCGTAGCAATGCCAACGGGGCACGTGTCAAGGTGGCACACGCGCATCATCACGCATCCGCTCACGACAAGCGGTGCGGTGGCGAAGCCATACTCCTCAGCCCCCAAGAGGGCTGCAATGATCACGTCTCGTCCCGTCTTTAACTGCCCGTCAACTTGGACGACGACTCTGTCACGTAACCCATTGGCGGCCAGGACTTGTTGGGTCTCGGCCAATCCGATCTCCCATGGAGTGCCCGCGTGTTTCAGTGATGTGAGCGGTGCGGCGCCGGTACCTCCGTCGTGACCGCTGATCAAGATGACGTCGGCCTTCGCCTTCGCGACGCCCGCAGCCACTGTTCCCACTCCCGCCTCACTCACGAGTTTCACGTGGACACGAGCGTGGTGGTTCGCGTTCTTTAAGTCGTAAATCAGTTGAGCCAAATCCTCGATCGAATAAATATCGTGGTGCGGTGGGGGTGATATCAGCCCCACCCCAGGGGTGCTGTGACGCGTTTTTGCAATCCATGGGTACACCTTGGTGCCCGGAAGCTGTCCCCCTTCTCCGGGCTTCGCGCCCTGAGCCATCTTGATCTGAAGATCGTCGGCATTAACGAGATAGCGGCTTGTGACGCCAAACCGACCGGACGCCACCTGCTTAATGGCGGAGCGCCGATTCTCACGTGGATCAGTCCATGAATCTCGTTCCTCGTCCTCGCCCCCTTCACCGGTGTTGGAGCGAGCCCCGATGCGGTTCATAGCAATTGCGAGCGTTTCGTGAGCCTCCGCGCTGATTGACCCGTAGGACATGGCGCCGGTAGAAAAACGTCGAACGATCGACGCAACCGACTCAACTTCGTCAATGGGTACGACTGGACCAATTGACTTGATGTCAAGGAAACTCCGTAACGTTGTTCGCTGACCATCTTGGTGGTCAATCATCCTCGTGTAGTCACGGAAAATGTCGTAGCGCTTGCTCCGAGTTGCGTGTTGGAGCGCATACACCGTCTGGGGGTTAAAGAGATGCGGCACGCCCCCGCGACGCCACTGATACTCACCCCGTGAGTCCAGATCACGTGAGCCATCACTACCAAAGGCCCGCCGGTGGCGTTGGAGAACGTCGTGTGCGATTCGCTCAAAGCCACTGCCACCCACCTTGGAAGCAACACCGGGGAAGCACCGCTGCATGACTTCATCGTCAAGACCGATGCCCTCAAAGAGCTGCGAGCCGATATAGCTGGCGACGGTTGAGACACCCATCTTGGACATCACTTTCAAGACGCCCTTCGTGAGAGCCTTCAGATACCGATAGCGAGCCTGGCCGGGAGCCTCACCGGGAAATCGTCCAAGTTGAGCGAGCTCTTCAATTGTGTCAAGGGCCATGTAGGGGCAGATCGCCGAGGCCCCGAAACTTAAGAGCAGGGCGACGTGATGCACCTCGCGAACGTCACCCGCTTCAACAATGAGTGCCGTGTCGGCACGTAAATGCTCCCGCACCAACCGATTATGAACTGCGGCTACCTGAAGCAAGCTGGGAATTGGGGCTAGCTCATTCGAGCTATTGCGATCTGACAGAATGACGAGATTCACACCGTCGCGAACGTTCCGCACCACCTCTTCCTCTAACTTCGCCAAGCCCTCGAGAAGACTCTGGCGAGGATCGCTTACGCCATCGAGGACGTTGAAGAGACCGTCAACGGCCACACTCCGAAATGGCAGTCCCTGCACTTCATCGACATAGCGAATCTTGGCTAGATCTTCGAGGTTGATGAGTGGACTGCCGAGAACAATTTGACGAGCGTGCTCCGGCCCCTCGGACAGCAAGTTTCGGTGGGGGCCGATGCCCACTCTGATGGATGTGACGAGTTCCTCTCGAATGGCGTCGAGGGGTGGGTTGGTGACTTGCGCGAACTGTTGTGTGAAGAAGTCAAATAAGGGTCGAGACTGTGTAGAGAGCATCGCAATTGGGCTATCAGAGCCCATTGATCCGATGGGCTCTTCGCCACTGGTAGCCATGGGCGCCAAAATCAGGCGCACTTCCTCTTCAGTTATCCCGAAGAGGTGCTGGTGCCGAAGGATGGACTCGTGTTCCGGCACCAGCATCGTGGTGGTTGGCAAATCGTCGAGGTCGGACTGCTCAGCGCGGATCCACTCCCCGTAGGGCGCCTGTCTGCTCAGACTCTCTTTAAGGGCGCCGTCGTCGACGATCTCCCCCTGCTCCAAATCAACTAAGAACATCCGACCAGGTCGTAATCGTCCCTTATAGGCAACTTGCGAAGGGTCGATATCGAGGACGCCTACTTCCGACGAGAAGATAACTCGCCGATCTTTGGTGACCCAGTAACGAGCCGGGCGGAGTCCGTTGCGGTCGAGCACGGCCCCAACCCGGAGACCGTCACAAAACGACACGGAGGCCGGCCCGTCCCACGCTTCCATCAGGGTTGCGTGGAACCGATAGAAATCGCGTTTGGTGGATTCCATATCCAATGCTCGCTCCCAAGCTTCGGGAATCATCATGAGTATCGAATGAGGAAGTGAGCGGCCGTGCATGTAGAGAAGTTCTGCGACCTCATCAAAACTCGCAGAGTCGCTCATATGCGGAGTTATGACAGGTGTGTAATCCTCTTTCCGCGACCACTTCTCCGAGGACATCTTCGATTCACGCGCGCTCAGCCACGAGCGATTGCTACGAACTGTATTGATTTCACCATTGTGCGCAATGTAGCGAAATGGTTGAGCCAGATTCCACTGGGGAAAAGTGTTCGTGGAAAATCGTGAGTGCACTAAGGCGACTGCACTAGCGATTCGAGGATCGCGAAGATCGCTGAAGTATTTACGCAGCTGACTGCTCGTTAGCATTCCCTTGTAAATCAAGGTCCTTGACGAGAAGGAAGATGCGTACGCCTCCGTTTCGATACTCGCGGCCCGTCGGGCCAAGTAGAGACGGAATTCGAACTCATCACTCGACAGCGGTTCGTTCGGTACAACAACGCACATTTGGTGCAGTGGTTCCGTTGCTCGACTCGCGGCACCCAGAAGTGATGAATCGACAGGGATCTCTCTCCAAGCAATCAGTGAGAGTCCGAATTTATTGCAGGCTGTTTCGATACCCTGACGCTGGCTGCTTGCTCTCGCGGCATCCAGCATCCACTGCCCCACGCCGTAGTTTCCAGCGCTCGGTAGGTCAACCCCCTCAACTGAGAAGACTTCACGCAGAAAGGTGTCCGGAACCTGGAGCAGGATTCCTGCGCCATCACCTGAGTCCGGGTCTGCACCGGTGGCACCCCGATGTTCGAGCTTCTCCAGAATGACGAGTGCATCGTTGACCGTCTGATGGCTCGGATGGTTGTCGAGATTCGCGACCATCCCGACGCCACAGGCGTCGTGTTCATTTTGGGGGTCGTATATCGGCTTCATGCATCGTTCCTCTTCGCGGGGACGACGCTGGCCCAACGCCTCTACCTTACCGCAGTCTGGACCACGAGACAACGCCTACATTGACAGCGTGGCAACGTCCGAGGTGGCAGTGATTGGCGGAGGAATCGTTGGTCTCGTCGCAGCGAAGGCCGCGATTGACAACGACTTACTCGTGACGCTGTATGACCCGACACCTGGTTGTGGTGCAAGCTTTGCCGCCGCTGGCATGATCTCACCGGGCTCTGAGTTTCTCGGTGGT
>CAXBRG010000138.1:0-3856 GCA_963977995.1 uncultured bacterium
TTCGCTCAACTCTTAATTCACGGGGAGCACACCACTGTGAAGGGCGAAGGAAACGGACCTATTGACGCCATGATGGCGGCACTCCGAGAGGAGTTACGGATTGATTTCTCCATCCGCGACTACCACGAGCACGCCTTGACCGCCGGTTCGGAAGCCTCGGCGGTGGCGTACGTCGAGGCCGAAGGCCCTGACGGACAGAGATGGTGGGGAGTGGGCGTGAACTCGTCGATCCTTGACGCGTCACTTGAGGCAGTGATTTCTGCCGCGAACCGTCAGCGATAAATCATTCGTGGCCACGAGTAGCGTGGCGTCGTGACGTGGCACCTCTTTGCAACAACGGCGGGAGTTCTCGGGTTGCTGAGTGGTTACTGGATGACGTGGGTTCAGTTTCACCGGGCTCGGACCGTGGGGACGGAAGGAATATCGCTCGCCACGTGGCTGTTGTTCTTGTGGATGGGCTTCTTTTGGGCCAGTTACGGACTCGCGATTTCCAACGAGCTGATGTGGGGCGGCTCGCTTCCCCTTCTTCCGCTACAGGCCGCCTTGGTGTGGCAGCTCGCACCACTCCGACAACCCAAAACCATCGTGGTGACGTTTGTCGCCATTGGCGTTGTGAGTTTTGGGACGACGGGTCTGTGGGGTTGGAATGCGGGCGTGGCGGGCACGACGGTCGCGATGTTCTGGAATCGTCTGCCGCAAATTGTGGAACTCATTCGCGATCCTGATGTTCGTGGCGTCTCGATTTCGTCCTGGACAATCGGTGCCGTCTGCAGCGTGCTGTGGGTGACGTACTACCTCGGCGAGCGCCTCTGGTTTGCGCTCGTGGCCACCGCGGTTGCCACGGCGAGCAATTTGGTCATTGCTGGTCTGGCGTACTGGCGACAGCGTCAACACCTCGCCGTGCCGACGATTTAGTAGGGCCACTCTCCCGTCGAGCCCAAGGCCTTCGCGAGAGGCTTCAGTCGTGCGGTGAGTAGAACTTTGTACACCACGTTGAGGCCGAAGTAGGGCAGTTGGGCGACTTGCGCTAAGAAACTACGGAATCGCTGCGACGGGGTGGAGCGGCCCTTTCGAAACTGCGCCATTGATTGGCTCCGACCTTCGTATATCCAGTCGCGTGACCAAAATGTCAGAACCATCAGCGCCAGTGTGACACCGATGGATGAGAACGAGTCATGGACTAGCAGTCGGCCGCCCGCCTTCACTTTGGCGCCCCACTGTCGGATGTCTTGACTCGCCGGTGCAAAACGATGGGCACCGTCCACGTAGAGAAGATCGATGTCCTGCGGGACATCGGGTAGAGCATCATTGGCAAACTTACGAAGATAGGTCACCCGATCCCGTACGCCCGCGTTCTCGAGATTGCGCAAGAAGAGTCGGTGATCGCTTTCGGCCTCTTCGACGAATCCCTCAATCTCTTGGGGTCCTCGGTCATTGCCGCCGTGGGGGTCAATAGCGAACAACGTCACGCCGGGTGCCGCCGCGGAGGCGAGTACGCACATGGAGCGACCTTGGAACGATCCAATCTCCACCACCGTCGCACCGGCCGTCAACTCCGAGGAACGGTTCCAGAGGCGTTGCGCTTGGTCGTGGGTCATCCACCCATTCACATGGGCTACGGCCGCAAAGACGTCTGAAAACTCTGACATGATCACCTCGTGTAGGGAAAGTGTAGTTACGCCAGGTGCTGTCGGAGAATGTCGAGGGGGGCTCGGCCTAATTGGCGCTCGTGCGTGGTGATGTCCTCCTCGTAGCGCAGGGTGAGACCGATATCGTCCCAGCCATTCAGCAGACGTTCGCGCGTTACCGGATCGAGGTTGAAGGCGGCCGTGAAGTTTGCTTCAGGGGCTTCCACGAGACCTCGTTCGATGTCAATCGTAAGTTCGATGTGCGGAGCGCTGTGAAGAATCTGAGAGAGATTCGTACACTCGTCGACGCTCAGGGTGACAATGACGAGTCCCTGTTTGGAGGCATTGTTGCGGAAAATATCACCGTAGCTAGGTGCAATGATGGCGGTAAAGCCAAAGTCCATCAGGGCCCACACCGCATGCTCTCGAGATGATCCCGTACCAAATCGTGGACCCGCCACGAGGAAACGAGCACCCTGGAACTCGGGTTGGTTCAAGACAAAGGAAGTATCGTCGCGCCACTCACTAAAGAGCCCTCGACCGAATCCGGTTCGCTCGACACGCTTTAACCACTCTGACGGAATGATTTGGTCGGTGTCCACGTCCGAGCGGTCGAGCGGAACGCCACGACCTGACAGGATGCGAATTGGTTCCATCAGCTGACGTCCTGCGCGCGAGCGAAACGCCCCACTAGTGCTGTGGCTGCCGCTACCGCCGGCGACACGAGATGTGTCCGCCCACCCCGACCTTGTCGTCCCTCGAAATTTCGGTTCGACGTCGACGCGCTGCGTTGGCCCGGCATCAGTTGGTCGGGGTTCATGCCCAGGCACATTGAGCACCCGGGCTCTCGCCACTCGAACCCCGCCGCGATGAAAATCTGGTGCAGCCCTTCGCTTTCCGCCTGGGCCTTGACGCGATGTGAGCCCGGCACGACGAGCGCCCGGACCCCCGCAGCGACATGGCCCCGCTGGGCGATGTGGGCCGCGGCACGAAGATCTTCGATACGAGAGTTCGTGCACGAACCGATGAAAACGACATCAATGGGAATGTCGCGCAGAGCCTCACCAGGCTGGAGATCCATGTACTCGAGTGCCCGTTTCGCCGCACTACGTTCGGCATCGGTGGGGAGTTCGTCGGGGTGTGGCACGACGCCATCAACACGAACGACCTGAGAGGGGTTGGTGCCCCACGTCATCAGCGGTGAAAGGCTCGCCACGTCAATGGTGATGTCAGCGTCGTAGACGGCGCCCGCATCGGATACGAAGCGGCGCCACGTTGTTGCAGCGGCGTCGAACTCAGCACCGCTCGGCACGCCGGGTCGACCCCGGAGGTACTCGATGGTCGTTTCGTCGACGGCAATGAGTCCCGCCCGCGCTCCCGCTTCGATGCTCATATTGCACAGCGTCATCCGGCCTTCCATCGAGAGTGAGGAAATGGGCTCACCTCGATACTCCAGAACGTATCCAGAGCCACCACCCGTTCCCAGCGTGTGGATGACGGCGAGAGCGAGATCTTTGGCCGTCACGTCCTCGGGAGTCGTGCCGACAAAATTCACCGCCATGGTGCGGGGACGTTGCTGGGGGAGTGTTTGGGTGGCGAGAACGTGTTCCACCTCGGATGTTCCAATGCCGAATGCGAGAGCGCCGAGAGCCCCGTGTGTTGACGTGTGGGAGTCACCACAGACGATGGTCATGCCGGGTTGCGTGACTCCCAACTCGGGACCGATGACATGCACAATCCCTTGATAAGGATGTCCTAGTCCATATAATTCAACATGGTGTTTTTTACAATTCTCGATCAATGTATCTACTTGAAAACGGCTTAACTGATCCTTAATAGGCAAGTGTTGATCCATTGTTGGTACGTTATGATCCGCAGTAGCCACAATTTGTTTTGGACGAAACAACTCAGCACCTCTTTTTTCAATACCACTAAATGCTTGTGGACTCGTCACTTCATGAATAAAGTGTTTGTCAATATACACTACAGAAGGTCCTTCTGGTATTTGTTTTACAACGTGTTGTTCCCAAATCTTTTCAAACAATGTTTTACCCATATACTTGATTGTATGTTTTATAAATTGTTTTGTAATTATTTATTTTGATACGCGTCAGCCATTTGTTTTAAATCAGCTTCCATAACTTCTTTATTCTTATCTGCTACTTCTAAAAACAATGGATATAATTCATCCACCTGATTTCTATTAAAGCTGTATCCTAATTTGTGTA
>CAXBRG010000139.1:0-3847 GCA_963977995.1 uncultured bacterium
AGTCCCATGGCATTGTTCCCGTCGGCCACTCCAGCCAGGCCACCTCACTGCCGTCACGACGACGTCGTACGCAGAGATCGCTCATCAAGTGAGGCGTGTCATAGACGTGGCGACTTAAACCATTGGTGAGATCAACGACCACAATGGAACGCCCGCGACGTGGCCCGAAATCGGCGATGTACGCAAATTCGTGGTCCGACCAGCGAACGGGGTACCCCTGTGCTTCGCCATCGAGTGGGTATTCGCCCACGACTCCTTTGCGGCAGTGCACTACCAGTGCGGTGCGTCGATCAACGGTGAGAGCGATAGCTTTTTTGCTGCTCCACACCGTCCAGGCCGGTGACCCGTAGGAGTAGAGAGAACTGCCAATCTTGCGACCATCGGGAGACACCCGGGTCCAGGTTGACCCCGCCACCCGCCAGAGATGCATTCCCCGACCTTCACCGTCACTACGCAGAACGCCAATGTCGTCGCCCCATAGTCGAGGCGTGGAAAGAGAGGGTGGAAGCTCCGACCGTGGTGGCAGGTCTGCCGTCCATTCGGCGAAAGGACGTGTCTCCACGTTGTCATTGTAGGCAACGCCTAACCTGCGACTATGCGAGCGTTTGTCATCGATACCACGCAGGGCGAACTATTCGCCTCGGTGGTCGATGCTCCTGAGCCGCACGACGGTGAGGTCATCATCCGCGTGGAGTGGAGCGGCGTGAACTTCAAAGACGCACTCGTTGCGGAGCCGGAGAGTCGCGTCCGGCGATCGCCCCGACTCATCGGCGGCGTGGACGCCGCCGGCATCGTTGTCGCGTCAACGACCAGCGCCATCCGCCCCGGGGATCGTGTGGCCGTCCACGGTGGCGACCTCGGTGTCGGTCGCGATGGCGGGTTTGCGGGCGTCGTGGCAGCTCCCGCTCGCTATGTTTCGGTACTTCCCTCGACCGTGTCCACCCGCGACGCCATGGTCCTAGGAACGGCCGGCTTTACCGCGTTGGCGAGTCTTCTCGCACTCGAACACCACGGTCTGACCGTTAACGATGGAGAGGTTCTGGTGACCGGCGCCACCGGCGGAGTCGGCGTCTGGTCTGTGGTGGCACTCGCCCACCGTGGTTATGCCGTAACGGCGTCGACCGGTTCGACGAGCGAACACGAGTGGCTAGCGGATCGCGGTGCGGCACGCGTTATTGGACGCGAGGAAATCGCTGATCGACCCGAGCGAGTGCTGGCCAGTGAGCGATGGGCCGGAGCCGTTGACTGCGTGGGAGGCGACACTCTCCACCAGATTCTTCGATCACTGCGCTACGGCTCCGCCGTCGCCGCTAGCGGGCTCGTCGCGAGTGCGACCCTGACGACGAACGTCTACCCCTTTATCACTCGGAACGTAGCTCTCTTGGGCATCGACGCCGTGGAAGCTTCTGCCGCGACTCGCGACAAGGTGTGGGAACTTGCAGGGCAACTCGTGCCGTCCCTCGAGATTGAACCTCTGATTGATTCCGTTATCGACTTAGAGGAACTACCGAACGCTCTCGACACGATTCGTCGGGGTGCCACGCGGGGAAGGATTCTCGTCCAGCTCGCCTAGCTCGGTACGGTAAACACACGCGACACCGTGCCGTTCGTCCCATTGCACTGCGAGACGAGGTAGGTCGGCAACACCCAGCGGCTGCCCTTGGCCCAGGCCAGATTCAACTGCAGCACCGCCGGACAGCGCGAATCGTTCGGAAACGACAGCGAGACGGCCGCCTGCCCCGCGGGCGGTATCTCAATCGGACCCGCCGAGGGAGCAACCGGCCGATCACGCCAATCCAAGAGGGGTGTTGAGAGCGGTTGGCGCTCCAGGTTCGCCGGCTCCATGGTTCCATCAGCGAGGAGATACGTCAGTGTCAGATACTCCGGAAGTCGACACGGCGTCGTCGCAATATTCGTGAGTTTGACCCACGCATGAAGTGTTCCTGCGGCACCCGTACCGTTGATCCAGCGACGTGCAAGCTCGGGCCCGACGCACCAGCCCACCGCGCCACTCGTGGTTGTGGTTGTGGTCGTGGTGTCGGGCGACACCACGAATGCCTGCCGACTCACTGTGTATCCCACGGCAAGGACCGCAAAAATCATGAACGCCAGCGCACTGCGCTTCATTGAGACTCGCTACTTCCAAAATCATCCAGGAACGCGCGCAGCTCCGCAATCAAATCCTCTTCGTCAGCTACGTCATCGTCGAGAAGATCATCGTCGTCGTAATCGGACGTTTCCAAAATGTGACCCTCGGCCGCCATAAGGTCGTCGTTCACCAAAATCGGTGCGCCCACCCGCAACGCCAGGGCAATCGCATCACTCGGACGGGCCGATACCGTGACCTCGCCACTCGGGGACACCAAACGGATGGCGCCGTAGTAGGTACTGCCGACGAGCGACTGGATCTCGACGGCGAAAATTCGGCCGCCTAAGACGCTGACGATGTCGCCCATCAAGTCGTGCGTCATCGGCCGCGGGGCGGACACGTTTTGGAGCGCGTAGCCAATGGCGACCGCTTCGGGTTGACCGATAAATATCGGCAGCACTCGTTCGCCGTGAACCTCCTCGAGCAGAAGGATCGGTGTCGACGAACCAATGTCGACGCGCACTGCCCGGAGAACGACTTCGACCATGCTGTGAGACTAGACCGACTGACCGAGCGATTGGCGCCGCGCGCTACTTCGTTGAAATCTGCGCCGTCACGATGGCGTCGAAGAGGCCACGAATCTCGTCGGCCACTCGTGCACGCGCCTCGTCACGCTCGACACCGGTGAGTTCGTCGAGAGGACGGGAAATCACTCCCACGTAGTCGCTCAGCATCACAGCGATACGACGGAGTGGGAGCAAGTGGTGGATGTCGAGACCTTGGTCGAGAAGAACCTTGGCACGGACCGCAATTTCGACATCAAGCGACGTAAAGAATGTGCTGCCATTTTCCACAATCGGTGAGAGGAGCCCCTGCGATTGCAGAGAGTTGACCAGTTGCGGTTCCAACTGCGTCGCGGCGAGAAACTCGTAGCCCGCAAAGCGATGAGCCTGACGAGCCTCCGGAGCGCGATGCGACGTGACGCGAGTTGGTACCACGCTCTCCTGCACCGTCGGCGCAGGCTCGACCCGTCGAGTCACCGACGGCGCCGCAACCGTCCGAGCTGCGCGCTGAACCTTCTTGGTGACGTGTCGCTGGTCGAGTAGACCCCGGTCAATCAGCCGAGCGCGAATCTCGGGAATAGACACGGACTCTTCGCGCAGTTGCAAGATCACTCGCAGGGTGTCGATATCGGATTCCGAAAAGAGTCGGTACCCCTTTTTGCTGCGGGCCGGCTTCACCATCTCCTGGTCTTCGTAGTAGCGGATCGTGCTCAGATCAACGGACGGAAAGGATTCGCGAAGAATCCGTTGCGTCTCCCCAATCCGATACATCACACCGCTCACGACTCGCACCCCCAGAACACGATTTTGTACTTGCCAATCTGAATCTCATCGCCCGAGCGCACGACCGTCTCTTCCACCCGTGCGCCATTGACGTAGGTACCGTTCAATGAGTTCAGGTCACGAACTGTAATACGTCCGCTGGCCGTCCTTTGAAAGAGGGCGTGACGTCGCGAGACGGAAATGTCATCGAGCACAATTGCGGCGTCCTCGTGGCGTCCCACCGTGGTCACCTCTGACCGAAGCTCGAAAATGTCGAAGCCGTCGTGACCCGTCGCCACGGTCAAAAGATCACAGTCGTCAATCTCCGGACTCGACATCGACGGGGTGGCGACATCGTGGGCCACCACGGGTAGCGACTGAGTCTCTGGTGACGTGGCCTCGTGTTGCGCTGCGCCACAGCTCCAGCAGAAAT
>CAXBRG010000140.1:0-3814 GCA_963977995.1 uncultured bacterium
GAGATAGATCGCGGTCATGGCGTCGAGAACGACGTCTTGACCCAACCGCGCCACAAGCTGTTGAACGGCGAAGGCGATTCGATGGATATCCAGATCGGCTGGAACAACGTCGCCGAGCAGGATCGGTTCACGTACCAGATGGAAAAGACCAATGCCACGGCCGACCGCCTCGGCATCGGCGCGCCGCACGAGCAGGCATGCACCGGTGACCCAGTCGGGCGACTGCGGCCGCCTCGTGAGCGCCTCGACGGTTCTCACCGCGGACGGATCGTTACGGGCCAGCGCCCGCGCCAGGGCAATCCGCCGGAGCTGACCATCGGAGAGGTGCGAGCCAGGAGTTGACGCCTCTGGTAGGTGCAGGCCCTGCCAGGATTCATATTCGTCACACTCTTCTCGACCCAAGTAGTACAGGTCTGATGCAGTGCCGATTCGGTAGGTGATGTCACTGGGCACCCAGGCCATGTGACGAGTCATC
This sequence comes from uncultured bacterium, assembly GCA_963977995.1. Classification (GTDB taxonomy): domain Bacteria; phylum Actinomycetota; class Acidimicrobiia; order Acidimicrobiales; family RAAP-2; genus RAAP-2. The sequence goes on from CAXBRG010000140.1 coordinate 476, forward strand.
CACTCTTCGCTGATTGAGGTTGGCGGAATGCCATCAATGGAAACGGGGTGATGTAGTGACGTGCCCCAGCCCATTAGCGCACGTAACAAGGTGCTCTTTCCGGATCCAGACGGTCCCACAATCGCAACGTGGGTGCCGGGTCTCACCTCGAGATGGCCAATTGTGACGACATTGTGGAGGGGGCTACTGCCCGTCGCGGAAGAAGGGCCATGAGATTCCAGGACAGAGGGCGGACTGGCGGTCGCGTAGCTGAAAACAGTCCGAGAAAATTCAAAGAGCCACAGAGAGGAGATGATGCACGCCGCAAAAATCGTAGGACTGCCAGAGGAAATCGAATCGGCGGTGAAAACTGCCGCCACTGCACCAAGTCCCGCAATGACACTCAGTAGCCAGTCCAAGAGGTTTTCGACAGGACGCCGGGGAGTGGCCTCGAGAGAAGAGCCCTCTGATGCCTCGCCGCCGAGTAATGACCAGGTGAGTGAACGCTCATAGCGATTACTCCACTCTCGGACGAGTTTTTCGCGATGCTCTGCGGATGAACACAATTCCTGCTGCAACGCCGGTCGAAGAGTTCGTTCAATTCCGAGCATGACCACGGCGGCAACGGCAATGATGGCAAAACTTGGTGCGAACGGAGCGGTCCACCGACCCAGCACCACTGTCATCAAACCAGCGATTACGAGGGAGGCCACTGTTGCGTGATAGGGGATGGTGAATCTCGCGTGGTACTCGCTTGACGAACCACTCTTCTTTAGAAGTTCATGTACTTCTTGGTAGCCACGCCGATCAAGCCATCGGTCATACGGCCACGAAAGGAATGCGGTCAGCACACCTTCCCGCGCGATCCTTCGCTCGCTGCGAACCAGAGTGTGCTGGGTGGTTCTCTCCGCGTATCGCAATGGGGAGCGGAGAAAGGCGACAACCTCCACGAGAGCGAGGGCAATGGCGATGGCTCGCAGTGGATGCACCGCGTGACTTGCAGCGACGGAACCAACGATGAGCACCGGAGCCCCAATGGTGAGGGCAATACCGGCGAGGGAGGACGCCGCGGCAATTGTTCGAGGCAAAGTGAGCCGAATCACGTCGGATCCTCGGTCAATGACACGATGAAGTTTGGCTGGCAAATGGGGTCATCGTTCGTGGCCTCAATGACAGCGACACCGGAATCTCGGATGACGTTCGCAATTCGACGTCGTGAGTCGTGATCCAGAAAAGACGCAACATCATCAAGAATGAGAAGTTCGGCCCGATTACAGAGGGCTCGAGCAATTGCGAACTTAATTCTCTCTCCGTGAGAAAACGAAGCACCACCACGAGCCACCGGAAGGCTGGCCAGGTCGGGAATGGTGGGTGCGATAGCCATCGCGTGGCAGTGAGCGATGAAAGACTCCATCGACGAGTCGAGGGCAATCAGAACATTGTCCGCCAGTGACCCTTCGATAAAGACGGGGTTCGCATCGATGAAACCAATTCGGTGAGTTGCGCATATGACGCTTCCGGACAGTGGTTCGATGGCACCAATAACGGCACGCAGAATTGTTGATTTTCCGATGCCGGAAGGACCTTGGAGCTGGAGGCATTCACCTGGGGCGACGGAAAACGAGACCGGTTGCGCAGGGGCGTAGGTTGAAAGCCCCCGAACGTCAATGAGTGAGGGGCTTGGATCGGTCGCAGTGCGAATCTCGCCCGGGTGGTCCAGCTCAGCTCTCAGTTCCTGTATGTCACTTCGCGCATGAAAACTTGATGACCACGCGCGAAGTGCGGCACTGAGTTCAATGGTCAACAGCACCGCACAAAGGGCTCGCGTCGGGCTGCCACCATCGAGCACCTTGAATCCCACAACCATGGCCACGAGTCCTACGCCGACGCCGCCCACAAACTCTGTGACGAGTGACGAGCCAATTGTTTGTCGCACTGCGTGACTTTCTGCGTCCGACTCTCTCTCAGACAGAGCTTCGAGTCGACGAATGGCGTAGTTGGTGCCGCCTACTCCACGTACCTCCCACAGACAACGGATGAGGTGGATAGTCTCGGATTCGAGACGCTCACGTCGGGCGGTGTAGGTAGCTGCTGCCTCGACAGCTGTGGTTCCTGTGCGTATGTAGGCGGGGATGGCGCCCGCGATGAGTCCGCCGACAACCAGCAGCGTGGGAACGCCACCGAGGATGACAATCGCGGGTATGAGGGCTAATGCACCTGCCGCGCCACTGTCGATAGAGGGGAGTAGGGATCCAACAGACCATGCTTCGACGATTCTGCTTCCTCGATACGCCGAGAAGCTGCTACGAGTATTCGCTCGAGCGGTGACGTAGTCAATGGCATCGGATTCAGCCAACTGCTGAACACGTACGAGGCCGCGCCGCACTGAGACCCCGATAACCACTCGGAGACCAATGGCACTCATCAGCAGGAGGGGTCCCGATGCGTGGCCGGTTACGGTTCGAGTAATCCCATGGGCAAGCAACACAGCGACGGTCACTGACCCGGCAAGGCGCCCGATACCGATGGCTCTACTGAGGTTTTTATGAAACGTCGTCACGGTGGGGAAGATTGGAAGCGTCGCCATTGAGCCAATCGCGAAGTGCCTGCGTCGCTCGACAGTCGTCCTCGTTGTACTCGAGAATCCGGGTTCGCCACGGCTCCCCTTCGCGAACGGCGTTATCGAACCACGCCATCGACGCCTCCCCGCTCGGTGAATCGTCGCGCCACTGGAATCCCGCCGCCGGGGCCAAATTTTTTAGGCCCATGGCGCCCTCGGTTTGCAGCAGCTCCCGAGATATCTCGAAGAGATCAACCCATTCCGACGACGCCAGGAACTCTTCGACTGATGCAGATAATCCGCTGTTCGACGGATCGGCCGCGATACCCGCACGCATCGAAGTATTTTCGGCGTTCTGGTAAAAGCAGTAAGCGCGAAAACTGGCCTGGTTGTCGTACGCGAACTTCCGGATTTCGCTGAGCCACTCCCAAAAATCACGGAAGATACGCCCTTCGTCGAGTGGAGTGACCTCGGTGAAATACGAAAAGTGGCGGTAGCCCTCGGGAGTTTCGAGATCCGACCGACGGTTGGGACTACCGCTCCCCAGAGGTACGTGCGGTCATTGCAGCTTTCCATATCCACATCGACTTCGATATCGGCCGTGGGACACGACATAGCCCCCGGCACTGCTCGGCGCAACGGGTTGCCGATTTTGCGGGCGCGGGCTTTGTAGATGAGATCCGGTAACTGTTGAAGTTGCTTGCCGAGGTACTCCGACGGGCTATGTGGTTCGGCGGCGGACAGTACTGAGTGAAAGGCCTGGGCCGCGACGATGGGATCAAGTGTCGCAAGCGTGTCCC
>CAXBRG010000141.1:0-3798 GCA_963977995.1 uncultured bacterium
AAAGCCATCATTCTTTTTACTCATGACGATGCTCCTCCTTGTCCATCCAATTCAGCTTTGAGCGCCGCGAGTTGCGCATCCACCGACTGTCCTGCGGTTGCCGCATCCAGCTGGGCTTGAATGTCGTCGCGGGGTGACGTCAGATCGGTGAGCGCACCAGAGGCAATGAGCTCATCGAGTGCCCCAGAACGGGCCTGCATCTGCGCCACTTTGTCCTGAGCGCGCTGCAACGCGGCACCCGCGTCAGCCATGGAACCAGAAATTCCCGCAGCGGCTTCGTTCATCTCGGACTGCGCTTCGGCCGCCGTGTAGGTCGCCTTGAGGGTTTCTTTCTTGGTACGGAAGGCCTCAACTTGGACCTGCAACTTCTGCATGGCGTCGCCCAATTTTTCTTCTTGTTCGGCCACCTGGGCGTGTTGAGTTTCGAGGTCGGCGATTTGGTTGGTCAGTGCCTCACGCCGAGTCAGCGCCTCACGAGCGAGCGCCTCGTTGTTTTGACCAAGAGCGGCTTTCGCCTGATCCGAGAGTTTCGCGGCCTGCGCCTTAATTTGCTCGAGCTGAATTTCAATGCGTTTGCGTGACGTGGCGACGTCGGCTACCGCACGACGCATCTTCGTGAGGTTGTCGAGTTGCTGTTCGTAGGAAAGATCCAACGTCTCGCGTGGATCTTCAACCTTGTCGAGGACCTTGTTGGTCTTGGCCTTTAAAACTGTCGTGAATCGAGCGAAGAGCCCCATGTCATCCCCTTGGGTACCGGACGGTATGTCATTTCCTTGTACGTAGTCTGCCGGAATGCCGTGACAACTCGGTCACGCGATGGGCCCATATCTCTAAGAAAATCTAAGAATTTGAGGTGATTTGGGCGATTTTGGACCAACTGACGAGCTCAATTCCCAGTTCGTGCGCCATCGATGCGAGGCGCTCGGCCTCGAGGGCGGCCAACGTCGCCTCCCGGTCTGACGCATCGGAGACCACGGCGCGAAGTTCGTCGCTCGCCACGGCCACGTGAACAATCATTTCGCTCACGCCATCGGGGAGATTGTTGAGCACCAACGCGATGTCCTGAGATGCCCGCCAGTTGATGGTGGCTGCGGCGACGAAGTGACCACGCTGTTCCGCCAGGCGACCCGCATGAAGGGCTCCGCCCGCGAGGGTGTAGCCGTGCCGAATAGGAAGGCGGTACTCCTCGGCGACATCGAGAAACACATCGAAGAGCGCCAAGTGTTGTCCCACGACGTCGTCGTGGGAGGCGAGAAAAGTCGGGGTCACCCCGAGCGAGATGGCTCGCTCGATTTGCGCGCGGAACTCTCGATGCACCTCATCGGGATCTGCGTGTTCGGCCGCATCGGCCGCGTCCAGGGGAAACCCGCCCCGTCCACCGAGCAGTGACGGCGCGTAGGTCACGGGTCGAAGTTCGAGAAGTTCGTGTTCGGCACTCAAGGTGAGTTGAATACCGAGGTTGGTACCCAGTCGGCGCACGGCCTCGCGAGCGAACGGTGCCACCACACAGAGCGAAGCGTCGCTCGTCAGGCCGGCCGCTCGTGTTCGACGGATGCCCTCGTTGACGGCCACGGATAGTCCGGCGTCGGCCGCCGTCACGATAAGTGCGCGATTGCCCCGGACGCCGAGACGTTGCAGAAGTTCGCTCACGGACGAGGAAGTTCGCGATCTTGAGCCACGGCCTGTTCGTTGAGTTCGCGGCGGTACTCCTCCAACTGCGCGGCGAGGCCGGCACTGCCGACGGCGAGAATCCGCACAGCCAAGAGTCCGGCGTTGGTGGCGTTATTGATTGCCACGGTGGCCACCGGAACGCCCTTGGGCATTTGCACGATCGATAAGAGTGAGTCAAGACCATCGAGCCGCGCCAGTTCGACCGGCACGCCGATGACCGGCAGGGTGGTGAGGGCGGCAATCATGCCCGGAAGGTGGGCCGCACCGCCGGCTCCGGCGATAATCACGCCGAGTCCTCGCCCGCGAGCCGAACTGGCGTACTCGAACATTTTTTCCGGGGTTCGATGGGCGGAGACGACGTGTACTTCGTGGGGGATTCCGAAGCGTTCGAGGACGTGTACCGCATCAACCATCACGGGGTGGTCCGAGGCGCTCCCCATCACTACTCCAACGGAAGCCGACATAACGTCCTTTCGTTCGCATCAGCGATAGAAATCTCTCCCAAGATTACCATTGGCGTCCGTGGGGATTCTGAGTCGACTGTGGACACCGCTTCGTCGCCTCCACAACTTTGACCGAGCGACGACGTGGGAGGAGTGCCGAGACGCCCTCCGAGGTCGAACACCTACGTCGCCCCGCGGACGTCGTCCCGTCGGGACGCTCGTGGACTACTCGATGATCGCCCTGAGTGGCCTGTACCTCTTTGCCTACAGCTTGGAAGTTCTCGCCTTTGATAACTCACGTTGTGAGGGACGTTCGATGACGCCTCTGCATGTCATGAATGCAGTGCAGAAGTGGATTTGGATTGTTTTCGTCATTGAATTGACGTACCAAATATTGGTGTTTTGCGGTGCGCCGGCCGGCCGGCGTCGGGCGCGGGCGTTCTTGGCTGACAACGTGATCTCAATAGTCGCGGTCGTGCTGCCGTTCTTTCGCGCATTACGAATCTTTCGCGTTATGGCGATGACCTCGTCAGGTCTGTATTCGCGTCAGAGTCACCGTGTCGACCGGGTCCTGTGGAACATCGCCGTTGCGGTGGTCATACTGAGTTACGGGGGAGCGCTGAGCGCTCTGCAACTCGAACATCACTACTTTCTCGAGACGTCAACCTGCACAGCGGCGCTCGATCCGATGATTCACCACAACGCTGTTCTGACGTTTACCGAGGCCATGCAGTGGTCGCTCCACGCCTTGTCGATTGGAAGCAGTTACACGATCTATTCGCCGGATGGCAAGATGATCGCCTTCATGAACGCCGACTCGGTCGACCATTCGGCGTGGGCGGAAGCCAAGCTCTGGGTGATGAACGCCGATGGGTCGAACCCGCACGCGATCTCCGGCAACCTCGACCGCCCGATCTCCGGCCTCATCTGGGCGCATGACAACAGCGGCGTGTACTTCAGCGCCGAGAGCGAAGGCTCCAAGAACTTCATGTTCGCGTCCACCGGCGGCGCGGTGCGCGCCGTGGTCGAGTCGGCGGGCATCCAGAACGTGCTCACCAAGTCACTCGGATCGGCGAATCCCCACAACGTCGTGCGGGCGACCTTCCAGGGCTTGATGGATCTCAAGGACCCCTCCTTCGTGGCGCGTATGCGCGGCAAGGAAGAGGCCGAGCTGGTCGGGGCATAGCGATGGCCAAGAACGCGACGTCTGCGAAGACCATTACCGTGACGCTCCGCAAGAGCACGATCGGTTTCAACAAGACCCAGGCGAAGACGGTCCAGGGAATGGGACTGCGCCGGCTGAATCATTCGGTCCAGATCCAGGACACTCCTGCGACGCGGGGCATGATTCACAAGGTGCGGCACCTCGTCGACGTACAGGAGTAGGACGATGGATCTCAGTAATCTCAAACCCGCCGCCGGGTCCAAGCACGCCAAGAAGCGCATCGGCCGTGGTCCGGGTACTGGACAGGGCACGCAGGCTGGTCGTGGGCACAAGGGCGCCCAGTCACGCTCCGGCTACAAGTTCAAGAGGGGCTTCGAGGGCGGTCAGATGCCGCTCCACCGCCGGATCCCGAAGAGGGGTTTCCACAACCCGTTCCGCACCGACTACGTCGTGGTGAACCTCGACGTGCTGTCCGAGCGGTTCGAGGTGGGGACAGTCGTCACACCGGCGCTGCTGCGG
>CAXBRG010000142.1:0-3791 GCA_963977995.1 uncultured bacterium
ACAATCATCGCTATCGCGACGAGCGCTGCACCTCCGGCTATGTATCGCCCGACGTAACGAACCGGGACAACGACGAGTGCGGAATCTCCGGTGGGTTTCATTGGCGTGATGCGCGGAACTACTTACCGCCGTTGAGAACCATGGCTGACTTCTTCAACGCACCGTCAGCAACACCGTATTTTTCCAATATTCCCTTGTACACGCCGTTATCAACGAGCACTCGAAGGGCCGCCTGGATGGCTCGAGCCAACTTTCTTCCATCGGCGCTGCGCTGCGTCGCGATCCCGTACGGCGCCACCCCAAACGGCTTACCCGACAACTGAAAAGCACCCTTGGACTGAACGACGATGTAGCCCGCAACCTGCGAGTCCGCAAAGCCGACATCGCTGTGACCCGACTTCACCGACAAGTCGGCGTCGGTCTGAGTCTGATAGGTGTTGACTTTGACGGTTTTGCCGTTCTTGCACTTGGCCTTTTGGGCTTTGGCGTCACTCTCTTCAACTGTTCCGGACTCAACAGCCACGGAGTGCCCGCAGAGTTGGGCCAGGGTCTTTGGGGCAGAGTCATTGCCCTTGCGGGTGTAGAACTGTTCGCCGGCCTTGAAGTAGTCGACAAAGTTGACGGCTTTTTGACGTTCCGCGGTGTCAGTGAACGATGAATTACCCACGTCATACTGTCCCGACTTCAGACCCGGAATGATGTTGTCAAAGACGGCGCTCTTCGTCGAAATCTTGACTCCCAACGTGGTACCAATCGCCTTGATCAGGTCGATGTCGAAACCCACCATCTTCGAACCCTTAATGAATTCGTCTGGCGGATAGGTCGCATCAGTGGCGACCGTCAGTCCGTCTTTGTATTTTGCTGGGACGAGGGCTGCGGCGTCGTTGTCTTTGCTCGCCTTCGGAGTCGCAGCCAGAGCAACGCCCGACGTTGCCGAAACCATGATGAGGCCAACGCCCAGTGCCCCCGCGCGTCGTCCCAGAGATATGTGTCGAATCATTTCCAGCTCCTCGCTAATCCTGTCGGTCATCTTGCCCCGAATCATCGCGAGGCGCAAATCTCTAGCGAACCGTGTGGTTCCCCAGAGGCGGCCAGATACCGAGCCGTCGTTCGCCAACCAACATATCGGTGTCATCTCGGCGGAGGTGTTCTTGACGCCATTGCAACTGCTCTTGCGCGGCCCGCAAGATTCGCGTCTCGTCACGGCAGGGCGTCCTCCACGTGGGATCGGCCAACAGGTCGTAGGCCACATACGATCCATCCCCGAACTGGACGTACGCAATCTCGCTACTGACAGATACGGCCAAATTTTGTCGCGACAGGATTCTGTCGTGGGGCCATATCGGCGTCGAGCGACCAAGGAAGAAATATCGCCAGTCCCACTCATAGTGTGCGGCCGAACGCCACTCCGTGGCGACGCCGCCCATCAACGGCACTAAGGAGCGGCCGTCGACCGATCGCGGTGTCTCAACACCAAGAGCGTCGCAGAGCGTGGGAACGATATCAACATTTTCCGTCCAGTGATTGATGACACCGGCTCCCCGCCCCGGCTCACGCCAAATTCCAAGAATGTGGTAGCTCTGAGGAAAGTACGCAAGTTTTTCCAGGAGTCCATGATCACCCAACTGCTCGCCATGGTCCGCGGTAACAATGACCAGCGTTTCATCCCACTCGTCGCGACGACGTATGGCCTCTACGACCCTCCCGAGTTGAAAATCCACTTCCTCGATCATTCCGAAATATTGCGCCCGTAACGACCGGAGCTCCCCTTCCTCGCGGGGAGCGGCGGAAGATTCGTGAGCGAGCGAGAGGGCGTGTAGCGGATGTTGCAACGCACTTTCAACTGCCGCAATTGGCATATCAACCTCATCGGGGTGGTGACGGCGCGAGTACTCGCCGGCTGCCGCGTATGGAGGATGGGGTCGTAGGTAGCTGAGGTGCGCGAACCACCCCGACTCTTGTTGAGGCAGCCATTCGAGAAATCGATTCGTGAGATATGCGCTCAACGAAAATTCGGCGGGCCGATCCGGTTCACCGCGTAGCGCCGGCGCCCAGCCCTCAGGGACATCAAAGCCGTTCTCCCGCAGCCACCAGACCCACGGACCTTGATCTTCCGGTAAGTAACAACCAATCGAGAATCCTGGCAGTACCCCGTCGTAGTTCCGCAGTCGTGGATCGTTTTCACCAGTCGCGGCGCGAGGATTAAGTGCTTGGTCGGTATAGCCAAACAGCACGGGATCGAATCCCGCTCGGCGAGCCACAGTGGCAACGTTGTCGAGGTTTAGCGGATGGGGCGACCCATTCGCCACGACGCGATTGTTCATCTGATACGTCCCGGTGTACAACGCGGCTCGACCGGGCGAGCAGGGCGCCGACTGGGAATAGTGCGATTGCAAGAGAAAGCCCTCGCGGGCGAGTGCATCGAGGGTCGGTGTCGCCACGAACGGATGACCGACGACTCCGAGAGCATCCCCGCGAAACTGATCGAGCGTTATGAATAAGACGTTCGTCATACGTGTCGCGCGACAAACTCTCGTACGTGACGGCCAAGATCGTTTAGTTCATCTAACGCCTCGGGAATCAGTCCACCCAACTTCAAGAAGGAGTGGACCATACCTTCCGCCTCGAGCAACTCAACATCGACACCAAAATGCGTCAGAAGGCCGGCGTAGTTCACCGCCTCGTCACGAAGTGGATCAAACTCCGCGACCATAATGACTGCCGGGGCCACCTCACTCAACTGAGGGGCAAGAAGGGGGCTCACTCGAGGATCGGCGTGACTAGCTGCGCCCAGGTAGTTGCTGTAGTGGAAGGCGAGATGATCCATTTCGAGGAAGTACCCGGTGCCGAAGCGGTGTGCCGATTCCGTGAGGATTTCGGGACCGAGCGTCGGATACATCAACACCTGCGCCGCCACGTCAATGCGACCAACCACCTGCTGTGCCACGACGGCGGCCAGGCATCCACCGGCCGAGTCACCGAAGAGAACAATTGGTCCCGGCGCACAGTTCACCGACGACGGATTCTGCGCTACGTGGAATGTTGCGTCAACCGCGTCGTTGAGGCCCGATGGGAATGGGTTCTCGGGCGCAAGGCGATACTCCACCGCAACAATCGTGATACCGCACGCGACAGCCAGGCGACGCGACAGGGCGTCGTAGCTTTCCAAGGTCCCCATGACAAATCCACCGCCGTGGAGGTAGACACCGATCGCAGAGGAGGACTGCTCCAACGGCGTATAGATGCGAACGGGCACACTGCCATCTCGAGTTGGAATCGTGGTGTCGACTACCCCAGCCATCTCGGGTGGCGGCGCTTCCGTCAAACGTGACGTCGCCACGTGTTGTGCTCGTAACTCCTGGTACCCGATCTCACGGGGGTGAGGTGGAGGATTCTCGTGGGCCAAGGTGATGAGAGATGCCAGCACGGGATGAAGTGGGGCCATGATGTCTATAACACTAAGCATCGGATTCGCGCCCGTCCGTGACACGATGAGTGTGTGATAGTTAGCCATACCTCAACGGCACCATCGCCTCATACCGTGACGGTGAGGGAAACATCCGAAGCCGATCACGTCGTCCTGACTGCCACCGTGACCGCCACGTCCTCCGGTCCCATCGACCGAGTTGTGGTGGCGACGTCACTCTCGACCGAACTGTTTTTGGAACACGGCTGGCAGTCGTGGTCGACCGTCCGCGTGGCGACCCCTCTCGATATTCGCCCCGAGCGCGCCGACGCACCTCGCTGGTTTCAATCACAGATGCTGGCCGATCGAGAGGGAGCAGGACGCG
>CAXBRG010000143.1:0-3762 GCA_963977995.1 uncultured bacterium
CGGGTTGCTCGTGCAGACCGCTGCCGTGCTGTGGGCGACGGTCGCGTGGGCACCGTGGAGCTGGCCGATCGCATTCGTGCTGATGGGCCGGGCGTTCGCCCAGATGCTGTCGCTGATGCACGAGGCGGCGCACCGGTTGCTGCTCGCCGACAAGCGGGCCAACGACCTCGTCGGCCGGTGGGTCCTCGGCTACCCGGCGTTCACCAACACCGACGCGTACCGCCGCGTGCACACGGCACACCACCGCGACGAGTTCGGACCTGACGAACCCGATCTCGCCTTCTACGACGGTTACCCGTGTCACCCCCACGACCTCCGTCGTCGCCTCTGGCGTGACGCCCTCGGTATCTCTGGGTGGAAGAACTTCAAAGTGTTACTCGTGGCGCTCACGAAGTCAGCGAGTCGCCCGCTCGCCAGTCGCATTCTCGGGGTGCAGGTCGTTCTCGCCATCGCCCTTGGCGTGCTGACCTCTCAGTGGTGGGCGTATTTCGTCATGTGGTGGTTGCCGTGGATGACCCAGTGGCGCGTTCTAAATCGTCTCCGCGCCATCGCCGAACACGGCGGCATGCGCCGGAGCGATGACCGGCGCGATACCACGCACCACGTTCGTCAAACGTGGCTCGCTCGTGTGTGGCTCGTCCCCTTTCGCACCGGGTGGCATCTCGCCCACCACGTTGACATGGGTGTGCCCTGGCACCAACTCCCCGCGTTTCACGCCGAACTGGTTCGCGCGGGCTACGTCACCGACGCGATTACTTTTCGCAACTACACCGCACTCTGGCGAGCCGCCACCGCGCGGCGCGACTAAGTGGCCGTCATACCGCCGTCGACGGCGATATTGGCGCCCGTAATACCCGAGCTCAGGGGTGAACACAGCCACGAGATGGTGGCGGCCACCTCACTCGGTTGCAGCAGACGCGCCATGGGCTGTTGCGCGGCGAAGGCGTCGGTCGAGCTGAGTTCATAGAGACGTGCCGATGCATCGAGCATCGCCGTCGCCGTCGAACCGGGGCTCACGGCGTTCGCCGTGACCGACGTCTCGGCGAGATCCATGGCGACGCCCCGCACGAGACCCACCACCGCGTGCTTCGCCGCGGAGTATGCGGCGAGGTGACGCAGGCCGAGCTGCGACGCCGCCGAGGCAACGGCCACGATGCGACCGTACCGACCGTTGGCCAACAGGGTGGGTACCGCGGCGTCGATGAGACGACGCGTCCCGAGAACGTTGACGCTCATCACGGCATCGAACACCGCGTCACTCGTCTCCCAGAGTGTCGTCCCGCCACCAATCACACCCGCCGCCGCCACCACGGCGTCGAGACGTCCGAAGTGCCGAGTGGCCGTATCAACGGCGAGCTCCATGTCGGACTTGCTCCGTACATCACCGACGAGACCAAGGACGTGGTCGCCGTGACGAGCCACGACGGCGTCAAGGTCTGCGGGCGTTGCCATGGCGTAGGGAATGTCAGGGATATCGCGGCAGCGATCAACGGCGACCACGCGATAACCGTCATTCACGAGAGCGTCGACGGTCGCCGCGCCGATGCCTCGGGCCGCGCCCGTCACGATCGCGACTCTGCTCATGTGCGTTCCCCTTGACCTTGAACGAGGGCGACGATTTCGTCAACCCAGTGCTGCAGTATCTCTTGTCCCCATTCCGGAGTCGCTCGGTGCGGTGATCCGAGAACTCCCGATGGCGATACCGCCATTATCCCCCGCTCGCGCACAACGCGCATTTCGTCCTCCGTCACCGGGACATCAACGAATGACTCGTGACGGACCCACGTGGAATCGAGGGCCCACATGACCGAGGTTTCCACCGCGCCGGCGTGGGGATCACCGTCGCGCCACGTGGGGAACCACGCCGCCACATCGGAGCCTTCGTAGCGAGCCACGGCGAGGGCCCGTTGCACGGCGGTGACATTGCCCCCGTGTCCGCTCACCACGACCACTCGCGGCCAGGTGGCTCGAGCACTCCGCAGAAGTTCCAGCACGACCCTTTCGAGTGCATCGTTACCGAGCGATAAGAGTCCGGGAAATCCCGCGTGCTCCCCCGACGCCCCGTATGGCAGCGGCGGTGCCACGTCCACCTCCACCACGTCGGCGACGCGCTGGACCAACGCGGTGGCGATCAAAGTGTCCGTCGCCAGTGGAAGGTGTGGTCCGTGTTGCTCGCACGAGCCGAGTGGCAAGAGCAGGGTGCGAGACGAGCTCGGTACGTAGTCGGTCCACGTGTGGCGAGCGAACGAGGCGGGCGTCATCGACGCTGCAGCGTGACCGTCGTGCGGCGAGAGTGGTCTTCACTCGGCCGAGGACGAAGAGAGACACCCTTCGTTGCGAGTGCGACTTCACCGTGACCGTGCACGCACTCCGGATCGGGGTCGTCGAGTTCGAGACCGGTAAAAAACTTGGCCGCCATGCAGCCACCCCGACACGCGTCGTAGGAACCACACGCCGAACACGCACCGGGATTACCCGGCTCCCGCAGAGACGTGAAGAGGGCCGAGTTCTGCCACACCTCGGCGAAGCCTCGTTCTTTTACATTCCCCGCCAGGAACTGATCGTGAATGACAAACGGGCAGGCGTAGACGTTGCCGACGGGGTCGATCAGGCACACGACCCGACCAGCGCCGCAGAGATTGAGTCCCTCCAAGGGATCACCGAGAGCGGAAAGGTGGAAGAACGAGTCACCGGTCAACACCGTGGGTCGATCGAGGAGCCAGTGGTAGAGATCGCGATTTTGCTGCTGCGTTAAGTGCAGCGAATCCCACACGTCCATTCCTCGGCCGGAGGGCCGCAGGCGCGTGAGTCGAAGTTCCGCGCCGTACTGGGCGGCGAGTGCTTCGTAGTCGTCGAGTTGCGCCACGTTGTCACGAGTGACGACGACCGAAATCTTGAAAGGACCGAAGTTCGCGTCGCGCAAGTTATCCATCGCCCGTCGAGCCGCGTCGTAGGAGCCCTCGCCGCGTAACACATCGTTGGTCGCACGATCGACTCCGTCGAGTGAAATCTGAATATCGAGGTAGTCCATGGCCGCGAGACGCCGAGCTGCGGCGGGGCTAATCCGAGTGCCATTCGTGGAGAACTTCACACCGACGTGTCGGTCAATAGCGTGCTCAACAATGTCAAAAAAGTCGGCGCGAATCATTGGTTCGCCGCCGCCAATGTTGATATAGAAAATCTGCATTGCCGCAATTTCGTCGACGAGCGCCAGCGCTTCACTCGTCGACAACTCGCGAGGATCGCGACGGCCCGACGACGACAAGCAGTGCGCACACGACAAATTGCAGGCGTAGGTCAACTCCCACGTCAAGCAGATGGGAGCGTTGAGCCCCCGTTCAAACCGGTCGCGGAGGGACGAATTAGCGGCCATGAATTATCTCGGAGGGAACGAGCGTCGCGAGCGCCGATTCGTAGCGAGCAATCTGCGTTGGTGCGACGTGAGCGGCAATGGCGTCGCGCGCCGAAGTGAAGTCAGCCAACTGCCGCACAATCGTGACGAGTTCTGGCGACTTCAAGAAGACCAAGCGACGGTTGCCGTGGTGGTACGCCAGCGCACCAAACGGCTCGTCACGCAACGACACATCGTCGCTCAACTGCCACGCCGCCGCCGCGTCAAAGAACGACACGATGCGATTTAGTACACGCCACAGAGTCCGTCGATGGAGACTTCCTCCACGAGCAGTTCCTCTGTCGTCACATCTTCTTCCGTAATCTCAATATTGTCGTCGGGATTCATTGGCCCTCCTTCGTACCCCCTAG
>CAXBRG010000144.1:0-3740 GCA_963977995.1 uncultured bacterium
GAATTCGTGCCGCGGTGGCAGACTTTGACGGCGATGTCGCAGTTCTGGGAACTGCGGGCGTCGCCGATGAACTGATTCGGAGGATGTAATGCCCATCACACCCACCCAGCACATTTGGATGGATGGACATCTCGTTCCGTGGGACGACGCCATGGTGCATGTCTTAAGTCACGGGTTGCACTACGGCACGGGTGCATTCGAAGGCGTCCGGGCGTACCCCACCGCTAACGGTCCGGCCGTGTTTCGCCTACGCGAGCACATGCAGCGCCTCATCAACTCGTGCAAAATCTTGATGATCGAGGTGCCGTTCACGTTGGACGAGCTCTGCGATGCGGTGGTTGCGGTTGTCCGGGCGAATGAGATGACGGAGGGTTGTTACATTCGACCGCTGGTGTACTTGGGATACGGCGAGATGGGTGTGAATCCCCTCCCCGCGCCGGTCAATGTGGCGATCGCGTGTTGGCCGTGGGGGGCGTACCTCGGTGACGACGGTCACGCCAACGGTGTGCGGATGAAGATTTCTTCGTGGCATCGCCACAGCCCCAACGCGATGCCAACGGCGGCGAAGGGAACGGGGTTGTACGTCAACTCCGGTCTCGCCAAGGTTGAGGCCATTAAGGCGGGCTACGACGAAGCGATTTTGCTCGGTCCCGACGGAAGAATTTCCGAATGTAGTGGTGAGAACCTCTTTATTGTCCGGAACGGTGTGATTGTGACTCCGCCGCCATCTGAGGCGGGGGCTCTCGCGGGTATCACGCAGGACTCGATTGTGACACTCGCTCGCGACCTTGGCTACGAGGTTCGCTTTGAGGCGATGGTGCGAACCGATCTGTATTTGGCCGACGAGGCGTTTCTCACGGGAACGGCCGCCGAAGTCGTTCCGATCGCGTCAGTCGATGATCGAGTCGTTGGTTCCGGAAAGCCCGGCCCCGTGACCTCACAACTACAGACGACGTACTTCAAGATTGTCCGCGGTGAAGTGTCGCAGTACTCATCGTGGCTCACTGTCTGTTAGCCACCGTCGCTCGCCCCGTACACTGACTCCGTGACGCAACCCCACTTTGTTCCGCTGGCCGATGGGGCTACCGTGCGGCCAACCATCCCGACGCCGACCCCCGAAACTGGTCGACCGAAGAAACAGGGTCTTCTCGGAGCACCGACCCACGGCCGGGTTGCGGGACAAGGGACTCCTGGCCCCGACGGGGGCTACGCCCTTACGGTGACCAATGCGGTCATGGCGGAGTGGCACCTCGAACACATTGATGGGATTGACCATCACGATGTCATTGCGGGAGTCGCCGCACTGGCGAGCAAGCGCTCGGGACTCTTTGGACGTGGGCCCTCGCGACATGATGTCGAAGTGGCACTGCGGCTCGTGGGTTTGACGCCGGGAACGACCTCGGTCGCTGCGCCGTGGGCGGAGCGATTCGCCGGCATCGGCCACTCCTACTTCCGCCTGCGTTCATTCGTCGATGCGATCGGTGATGACGCGCTCCGCGTGTCACCCGCGGACGCTGCCACACTGGCGCTCTAATCAAGGGGGCTCCCATGAGTTTCGACCTCACTGTTGAACAACGCGCCTTTCGCGACATGATGCGTCAGTTTGTCGACGATCGTGTGGCGCCCCACGCCGCACGGTATGACCGCGAGCAGACCTATCCGTGGGAGTCGTTTAACGCGTGTCGTGAACTAGAACTGCCGGCTCTCGGGATCCCGGAGGCGTACGGTGGAGCGGGAGCTGACATGGTCACTCAAGCCATCATGGCGGAAGAGTTGGCTCGAGGCTGCGCGTCAACGTCCGTCACGATGCTGATTTCTAAGTTGGGAATGTTGCCGGTGATGAATTTTGGTTCCGAGGAACTAAAGCGCACCTACCTTCCCCGCGTCGCCACGGGTGAGCTACAAGCGTCGTACTGCCTTTCGGAAGCCGACGCGGGAAGTGATGTGGCCTCGATGCGTTGCCGGGCCGAACGTGACGGTGAGGACTACATCCTGAACGGCTCGAAGTATTGGATTACCAATGCCGGTATTTCGGACACGTATACGGTCTTCGCCACGACCAATCCGAGCGCCGGATCCCGAGGAATCACCGCCTTTCTTGTTGAAAAGTCGTGGGGCGTGACATTTGGTGAACACGAGGACAAGATGGGTTTGCGGGCGTCCCCGACGAGTGAAGTGATTTTCGATAACGTTCGCGTTCCCGCCACTCACCGAATTGGTGAGGAAGGCGAGGGTTTCAAAATCGCCATGCACACTTTGGACCGGTCTCGACCAACGATTGGCGCACAGGCCGTGGGGATTGCCCAGGCGGCGATTGATTATGCCGCGGGCTATATGAAGCAACGACAGGCCTTTGGCAAGCCCATCGCGGAGCTACAGGGCCTTCGATTCATCTTGGCCGACATGGCCATACGGACCGAAGCGTCACGAGCCCTGGTGTATCGGGCCTGTAGCGCCATTGACCAGGGTGACCCTGAAGGAAGTCTCACCTACCTGGGTGCCGCGGCGAAATCATTTGCATCCGATACAGCCATGTCGGTGACCACTGACGCCGTGCAGTTACTCGGAGGATACGGATTTACAAAGGAGTTTCCAGTCGAGCGATTTATGCGAGACGCGAAAATCACCCAAATCTACGAAGGCACCAACCAAGTGCAACGCGTAGTGATCTCAAAACACCTGCTGAAGTAGGGCATCGACCATCGGCGTGCCTTCGGGGTGCTGATTCCGCTCTGGTGTCAGCCACTCGCTTGTCTGAATGAACGTTTTGTGGCTACGCTCTCATCGTGGCCATATTTCGGTATCAAACGGTTAGCGAACTGTCGGAAGCTCTTGTTGGCGCACAGCCTCCTACGGCTGACGACGTGTCGGTATTGCTGGATGGCACCCGTCTCGACTCTCGAGAGAAAGTTCTAGCTTGGCTGGAAACTATTCATCGTGAGCGACAAGAAGCTCAACGCGTTTGAAGGATCCAACGCTCGACATCGGCCTAATGCTGAGGGCCTTCGACGAGTTCGAAGTTGAATATCTCGTTGTTGGTGGAGTGGCTGCACTCACGTATGGAGCAAGTCGTCTGACCGAAGACTTGGATTGCGTCATCAAGCGAAATGATGCAAACCTCGACAAGGTTGCCCTGGCGCTGAAGAGCATTAACGCGCGTCTCCGAGTAACTGGCCTGACGGATGAAGAGGCACGCAAACTGCCCTTGCTGATCGATAGGCATACTCTCAAATCCATGGGCTTAAGTACGTGGATGACTGACTGTGGACCTATCGATCTACTCGCCGGACTCGAGTCCACCATTCACAATTTTCGGGAGTTTGACTCATTGAACGAGAGGGCAAGAGTTTTCCAAGGTGATGGTTTTTCGTTTCGCGTGGCAAGCCTCTCGGATGTGATCGAGTCGAAGGAGTTCTTTGATAGGCCAAAGGATCGAGTTGCGCTGGAAGAACTGCGAAGAATTCGTGACTCGAGTCGCGACGATATGCACCTCCGAGATTCAGAAATTGATCTACTCAACTCGCTCGTTGGTAAACGTCTCAGAGCGTACGGGTCCTCTAAGCCAGGTGTTGACCTCGGATTCGCTGTCGAAGATGTCTTCTTGGAGTTTGAAGACGCGGTCATCGCGATTAGAGAAGATTTTGTGAGCACGAATGTTTGCGGGGACGTCAGTGACTATTTGGCATTACGCATCGACACTGGATACAGCAAGAGGCTTGAAGCGGATCAGCAAGGAGGCG
>CAXBRG010000145.1:0-3732 GCA_963977995.1 uncultured bacterium
AAGGCGACGATGGCGGCAATGCACCAAAGAAGCCGGCGTCGCAGCTCGGCCAAGTGTTGACCGATTGTCATACCTCGAGATGCTCGTTCGAATCCTTTTGTCGCCATGATCTAGTTCCACGAAGGGTCGGGAGGAGCCGCTGGTGGGCGGTGTTCGCGAATCTGGAACTCTTCGCTCTCTTCGGCAACCTCTAATTCACTCTCGAGTGGACCATCAGCAATATCGTCCATTGATTCCGGTGAGGCTGCCCTCTCCGCTAGTTCGTTGAGCAAGTTCACAGGACTCCGGACGACCCGAGCGAGATCTCCCGAGCTCGGCAGCGTCGGTATTGCGTCACGAACCTCCGACTCCACCCTTTGCTGAAACTGCTTCAGACTGCGCCAGCCGTTGCCAATCTGCCGCGCGGCCTGAGGGAGTTTGTCGGGTCCGAGCACCACCAGAATCACCGCCACGATGATCATGATTTTGAAAGGGCTCAGATTGAACACGGCGCCATTGTACGCCCAACAGCATTGCTAATTCTTACGGAAGCCCAATTCGTGACGGTGGCCAGATGCGGAAAACTACCTTGCCGACAACGTACTTCCGTGGCAGTGTCCCCCAGAAGCGGGAGTCACACGACGCGTTCCTGTTGTCGCCCATCATGAAGTACTGATTGGGCGGAATAACGACCGTGCCGATCTCTCGTCCCAACGGTGCCGTGGTGCCCCAGGTTTCATGGAGGGGTTTGCCGTTTATCAAAATGGAATCGCGGGAGCTGGAGATTGTCTCACCGGGTAGGCCAATTACTCTCTTGACCAAATCGGTCACATCGTTCCCTCCCCCACAGCTTTCGCGAGGTGGCCGGGCGAAAACAATGACGTCGCCCCGATGAATGCTTCCAAGGGTCGTTGAGATCTTCGACACAATGATGCGGTCGCCAACATCCAGGGTGGGCACCATGGATACAGAGGGGATATAGAACGACTGAAACAGAAAGCTTCGGATGAGAAGCGTGGCTATAAGCGCCACACCCAAGATGCCTACCCACTCCCCGAGTGCGCGAAGTGCTTTCCGAGGATTCACCCGAGGCTGCGAGTCGGATATCTCGCCTTCGACGGGGCTTTCACGACGGTCGTCGGGTGGCGTTGTCACAAAAAGCAAGGCTAGTGCGTCATAGCGAGGACAAGAGCTTTTCGAACCGCTCGTCCTCACTCTTGAATGGATCTTTCAAGAGAATCGTTCGCTGCGTCTGATCATTGAGTTTGAGGTGAACCCAATCGACGGTGAAGTCGCGACGCTGTTCCTTCGCTCGCTTGACGAATGCGCCACGCATTCGGGCCCGTGTGGTTTGGGGTGGCGTGGTTCGCGCGGCGAGAATGTCATCGCGTGACACAATCTCTTGAAATCCCCCACGAGAAACAAAACGATGAAATAAACCGCGTTCGGTATCGGTGTCGTGATAGAGCAGATCGACTAACGCGACACGGGGATCCGTCAAAGGAATTTGCTCCCGAGCTCGTAACTGTTCGATGAGTTGGTACTTGAGAACCCAGTCCAGACGATCGGCCAGGTGGCTCGGTTCACGTCGTAGTCCCTGCAATGTTCCAAGCCACATTGTGAGGGCTCGCGCCTGGTCGTCCGGCACGTCTCGGCGCTCAGCAAAAAGAACCGCTCGTTCGCAGATCTCTTCTTGAATTTCGAGAGCTGTCATCTCCCTGCCATTCGCGAGTCGTACCTTGACATCGTTATCCCCAAAGGGATCCATTGAGATGTCGCGCAATGCCTTAATGGGCTGCTCAAGGGTGAGGTCTCGCAAAATAGTGGTCTGGTCTTCGACCATGGCAAGGATGACCGCCGTCACACCGACCTTCATGAACGTGACGTACTCGCTCATATTCGTGTCCCCCACGATGACATGGAGTCGTCGATATTTCTCCGGGTCGGCGTGAGGCTCATCGCGTGTATTGATGATGGGACGACTCCGAGTGGTCGCGGAGCTAATGGACTCCCAGATGTGCTCGGCTCGTTGCGAGAGGCAAAAGTGGGTGCCGCGGTTGGTAGTGGTGACGACCCGCCCAGCGCCCGCCCACACCTGACGCGTGACGAGAAACGGAATCAAGAACTGCTCGTGACGCGTCAGATCGTCATCCCTGGTCGTGCAGTAGTTCTCGTGACAACCGTACGAATTACCCGCTGAGTCCGTGTTGTTCTTAAAGAGGTAGATCGCGCCACGGTGTCCGTCATTTGTGAGTTGTTCTTGTGCGGAGTAGACCAACGACTGCAAGATCGACTCACCCGCCCGATCTTGGGCGACCAGGTCGTAGAGACTGTCACACTCGGCTGTGGCGTATTCGGGGTGACTGCCGACATCGAGGTAGAGGCGAGATCCATTCTCGAGAAATACGTTCGAACTTCGGCCCCAGGCCACGACGTTACGAAAGAGGTAACGCGAGACATCGTCGGGACTCAACCGCCGTTGCCCGTGGAGGGTGAACGTCACGCCGTATTCAGTTTCGAGACCAAAGATCCGCCGCAACATACGTTGACGGTAGTTCGTGGAGGCTAACTCAGCAATGAGGCTACGAAATCGTCCGTCAGCCTTTGGAACGTCCGTCGTTCTCCCAAGTCCTCGAGACGTGCCACTTCGAGGTCGGCCGGCTGAAGCGAACGATCGGCGCCGCCCAGTGCCTGGACAGCTCGTCGCACCGTGGTCGTCAGATCGCTGACATCGGTACCTTGACTCACGAAACGTGCCTTGACGGTCTCGGAGTCGCCTCCGAGCACGGCGAACTGCGTCTCATCGGTGATCGTTCCCTCGAATGCGACGTGATACAGCTTGGTGGGTCGATTACGAATCCCTAACTGTGCCACGAGAATTTCAACCTCAAGAGGCTTTCCGCCCTCGGTGAAGGTCTCGCCCAGGTACTGTGCGTAGAAATTGGCCAGCGCACGCGCGTCGACGTCTTCGCGCGAGTACGAGAATCCCGTTGAGTCGGCCCAGCGAATCCCGGCTTGACGGAGTTCGTGGAATTCGTTGTACTTTCCGACTCCGGCAAAAGCAATGCGATCGTAAATTTCGGAAATCTTGTTGAGAGACGCTGATGGGTTTTCGGCCACCAGGAGTACTCCGGCGTCGTAGATCGCGGCGACGAGCGAACGCCCGCGCGCAATTCCCTTTTGGGCGTACTCAGCCCGGTCCTTCATGTACTGCTCGGGCGACACGTAGTACGGCATACTCATCGCAGCTGACCTCCCGCACGGCCACCTCGCTCAGCACGTCGGCTGTTGATGGCCTCAAAAATCTCTCGCGTGCGCTCGACGGGCAACTCAGAGAAGCCTTCCGCAGTGACGACAACGATGATGGGAAAAAGATTACGAACGAAATCCGGTCCGCCGGTTGACGGATCGTTATCGCCCGCTTCATACAGCGCGAGAGCGCCAAGTTCGATGCACTCTTCAATCGTCATGTCGTCGCGGTATCCCAACCGCAACGCCCCCTCGGCAAAATCGCTGCCGGAGCCAATGGTGGCAAAGTCAGACTTCTCGTAACAACCGCCCAAGCCGTCGTAATCAAATACCCGACCTCGGTTGTGATTGAGATCAAAGCCGGCCAACAGGGGTAGCACGATGCCGGGTCCCTGCAAATTGATGCGCCGAATGAAACTGCTGAGGTAGTTGGCCTTACCCTCCAGGCTCAGCACGTCATCGGACATCTTCTCGTAGTGCTCGAACGAGAGCTGCAGAACCTTC
>CAXBRG010000146.1:0-3716 GCA_963977995.1 uncultured bacterium
AACCAAAGACGACCGCCGCCACAGTGAGAACGGCACTCGCTGAAAAAACGTGGAGAACGGCGGCACCGATAACGCCGACGAGTAGGCCCGCACCGGTGCCAAGGAGGGTGAGCTGGGCGTTGTATCCCGCGAAGCCCGCATCTTTGGCAACCACTCGGAGGGGCCATCCAGCCCCGTCAACATCGGGGCGCGTAACCCGAAACTGATTACTGCGCGCCATTTCGGGTACGAGAGTGCCGCGCGTCACCACGTACAACTTTGAGGCGACCAGCATGGCGAAGGCCTCGGGAAACAGCAGCCAGGAAGAGAGGTGGCGACTCATTGCCCAGCACAGCAGAATGCGGCTACCCGCCGATACCGCCACGATGATCCTTCTCCCCTGCACCGATCGGTCGATAAGGGGGCCGAGTAGCGGTGACACCACGGCAAAAGGTGCAAAGGTCAGGGCGAGGTACGCCAGAACTTTGCTCTTCGCCTCGGTCGGACTGACGGAGAAAAAGAGAGAACCCGCAAGCGACACCGTCACGAGGGTGTCGCCGGCCATCATGCCGACGTGCACCGCGGCGAGACGACCGAAGCCCGTCGCTTGATCGAAGAGGTCCCGAAGAGCCAACCACGCCAGGGACCAAAATCCGCGCTGTGCCATAAGTCAAGGCTAGAGCCGACAAGGACTGTCGCTGCTAGAACGAAGCCATGAACTTGCACGACGTTCTCAATTTTGCACCCGTGGCGTGGCTCGTGGCAGTGGGGTGGGCGCTCGTGGCGTTCGCCACATCATTCCTCGTTCGACGTCACGCCGTCATTGACGTGTTTTGGGGTTCGGGCTTTTTGGTCGTCTACCTCGCATCGCTCTACGCCCACGGTTCTGCGCTCACGTCGACGCAGATCGCCCTCCTGGTCGTCGTGGCGATTTGGAGCTTGCGCCTCACCTTCTACCTCGCGTGGCGCCAACGCGGTAGCGCCGAAGACACTCGCTACGTGGCGATCCTCGCCAACACCAGTGGCCGAAACGACGCCATCAAAGCCCTCAAGGTGATCTACCTGCTGCAGGGCACGCTGCTCTGGCTCGTGTCCTTTCCCCTCCAGTGGGTCGCGGCGAGCACAACGACGAGCTCGGCGTTCCTCGTATGGTGCGGTGTCGTGCTCGCCCTCGTAGGGACGGCCTTTGAAGCGATCGGTGACGACCAGTTGCGGCGATTCATCGCCCAGCCCGCGAACCACGGAACGACTATGAATCGCGGTCTGTGGCGCTACACCCGCCATCCCAACTACTTCGGTGAGGCCGTTCTGTGGACGGGTTTCTTTCTCGTTGCAGCCGGCACGCCGTGGGGGTGGGCGACGGTTCCCTCCGCGGCGCTCATGATCTACCTCGTGACCGCTCTCTCAGGAAAGCCCATGTTGGAACGCAAGTTGACCAAGACTCGAACCGGCTACGAGGACTACGTCGCCACCACGAGTGCGTTCTTCCCCCGTCGGCCACGAAAGGTGCAGTCGTGAACTTCAACGATTTTCCTCTCGCCCTCCACGTCGGGGAGAACGAGATGCCGTTCGTGGACATTGGCGATGGGTCCTCAATGCAGGTTCTTCACATTGACCTCGATCGTGGTCTGTGGGTCGTTCGGACTCGCTTTCAGCCGGGCTATCGCGTCACCACTCATCGCCACACGGGTGACGTCTTCGCCTTCACCCTGACCGGTGCGTGGCACTACCTCGAGTACCCCGACGTCAATCGTGCCGGTTCATACCTGTACGAACCACCTGGCTCGACTCACACGCTGCACGTGTTGGACGAGAACGAGGGCGTGACGGATGTTTTCTTTGCGATCTTCGGAGCCAACGAAAACCTTGACGCCGATGGCACGGTGGTATCCGTCTGGGATGCCGAGTTCATTATGACGGTCTATCTCGCACTCTGCGAGGCACAGGGGTTTGATCGGCCGGCCATTATTGGT
This sequence comes from uncultured bacterium, assembly GCA_963977995.1. Classification (GTDB taxonomy): domain Bacteria; phylum Actinomycetota; class Acidimicrobiia; order Acidimicrobiales; family RAAP-2; genus RAAP-2. Next base: position 1,953 of record CAXBRG010000146.1, read on the forward strand.
GTGGACCGCACTTAGTTCGAAAAGCATCCTTGTCGGTAGACAATCTCCGGCAGAAAATCGGGTCGACACACCACCATTCGATCGACGCTGCGCCACTCGGTCAGATCGGGACGCCACTGCATCACGTTGGTCACCCCAATGGTGACGGGGCCCGTGGCCACATCAGCCCACAGAAACGCCCAGTTGTCAACGCACCCGAACTTCTGGACGGACACAACCCGAGCTGATCCCACGTGATTGACGCCATCGCTCAGTGTCAATGCGGTGCACTGAAACTCCGTGGCGTGGGGAACAATGACATGGCCCTTGGCGTTACTGACAACCCCCACACAGCTGACGAGTGTTAGGGCTGCCACGAGTGCCACGCGGAAAGTTCGCACGACCCATTTGACCACACCCCACGGTGGAAATGACCGAGGTACCACTAGGGACCTAGCGCACCCTTTAATCAGGGAATTTGCGAGAAGTTCGTTGGTCCGTTGCACTTCTATGACAATGCGATGAACATAGATTTTTCGGCCGAATCTCCTACTACGGTGCTAGAGATTGAAGGAGAGGCTATGAACAGTTGGACGGCGACGCCACTCACGGGAGTTTTTGGAGCGACGGTCACCGGCGGTCGTCTCATTGACGTCACGGATGCCTCACCGATTTGGGAGCTCCTGCGCCAACACCTCGTTCTCGTGTTTCGCGGTCAAGAATTTACCCACGCCGATCATTCGCGCCTCGCCCATCTCATGGGGCAACCAACTCCTGCACACCCCGTAGTTCCCGGTCACCCCGACTATCCCGAAATGCTGATTTTGGATGCGCAGCAGGGTGGAAAGAATGCCATGTGGCACACCGATGTCACCTTCATCGAGACACCGCCGGCGGCATCGATATTGGTCGCCGATACCGTTCCGCCGTTCGGCGGAGATACCTTGTGGTCCGACACCCGCTCGGCGTACGAAAACCTGTCGCCGGCAATCCGAAACACCATAGAAGAACTCGTCGCAGTTCACCGCATCAGTCCCCTTGCGTACTGGGGCGAACCGTTCGACACGGCGCTCTCACGAGACGATGCCGACTACCTCTTCCAGCTCGCGCTGAAACAACCACCCGTCGCTCATCCCGTCGTGCGGATACATCCCGACACTCAGCGCCCTTCGCTCTTCGTGAATCCCGGCTTCACGACACACATCGCAGGACTGTCACGGATTGAAAGTGAACACATCTTGCGCCTTCTCTACGCTCACATGACTCAGCCGGAATTCACCCTTCGCCACCAGTGGCAAACCGGCGACGTTGTGATGTGGGATAACCGCTCGACGATGCACTACGCCGCGAACGACTACGGCAACATCCGGCAGCCCAAGCTGAGCGTGGTCTATGCGGCTTCGCCCTCGCACAGCGTGTATGCCAACTGGGGCCGGACCTTCCAGATCGGCGTAGGGGCTGCCAGCTACCTGGTGCCGCCGCGCACCACGCAGCTCGCGCCCTCCATCAACGAAGGGTGGGAGCTGGGCTGGAAGTTCCGCGTGGGCGACTGGCTGGAAGGGCGGCTGGCAAGCTGGACGCAGATCGCCTCGGACGAGGTCTACCGCAGGCTGAACGACCCGTCGAACGATTCGGCCAACCTGGGCCGTACGCGGCGTGACGGGCAGGATGTGCAACTCAATGCCCGCTTGCAGCCCCGGTTGAGCGCCTGGGCGAGCCTGACCCTGCAGCGCGCGCGCATCGTCGATCCGGACCCCGCCGCCCCCTTGACCCGCGGCAAGGAGG
>CAXBRG010000147.1:0-3715 GCA_963977995.1 uncultured bacterium
GTACGCGAGGTTGGACGTCGTCGTCGTCTTGCCGTCCGCTGCCGCCGGCGAGGTGATGAGCAGCGTCTTGATGGGGTCGTCCAAGGACATGAATTGGAGCGATGTTCGCAGGGACCGAAAGGCCTCGGCCGGCGGGCTCTTGGGCTGTTCGGCAACGATCAAGAGCGGCGTCTTGCGGTCCTCCCACTCGCGAATGGCGGGAATCAAACCGATGGCGGGCCGACCCCGAGCGATGGACTCAAACTCGGCGCGATTGCGCAGCTTGTCATCGAGGGCATCGCGACCGACGGCGATACCCACACCAACTGCCAGGCCGGCGATGATGCCGAGGAGGAGGTCAGTCTTTGGTTTGGGCGAGAGGGGAGTCCGCGCCGGAAAAGCGGCCTGCAGGACACTGATGGCGTTCGGAGGACTGAGCGCCGCCACCTGCACGCCCTGCAACTGCGACTGCAGACCTTGCAAGTCGTTGTAGGCGTTGGTCAGTTGCTTGGCGTACAACTTTCCGAGGGTGGAGTTCTTGGGAACCGACGCGGCGGCCGTCTGGAGGGTGCGAACGGTCGCCTTGGTCGTTTCGATACGACTGTTGATCAAAGTGGCGGCCGAGAGGGCTCGCTGAATCGCTTCGGAGCGCATGACGGTGTTGTAGCCACCGGCGAGGGCGTTGGCGGCGCGAGCCGCGAGTGACGCCGAACTGGCCTTGCAGGTGATGTCCGCGATAGCGGTCGTACCTTCCTGGCGGACGGCGCAGCCGGGGAGCGGCACACCCAGAATCTGACGGGCAGCGGCCCGAACGGAACTGGACTGCAGGCGAATGAGATTGGCACCCATCGCCGTTGGCGTGGGGGTCTTTTTGGCGAACGAGATTTTGGCGGTGGCGGCGTACGTCGGCGTTCGAATCGTGTCGATGCCGAGAACACCACCAATTGCGATGAGCAGTGAGAGAAGTACGGTGCCGCGACGTCGCCAGACGATCTGCAGGTACTCGATCGGCGAGCGACGTACCTCCGTTGCGACAGTGTCCACGGCTGTATCTTACGCAACTATCAGGGAATTCTTGGGGGCGTGCCCCCAACGCATAATTGAGGCTGTGTCACAATAGGGATGTGACAGTTGGCGTGACGAGCGCGACACCGCGGCTCGGATTTCCACCGGCGGCGCGCAGTATGCCGACCGCCCGCACGATTGGCGTCAGTCTGCTCGTGGGCCTCGCCCTCTCGGTCATCTCACCCACGCACGGCATCTTCGCCATTATCGGGGTGCCGGCGATGGCATTTCTGGCGTACAGCTCACCACGAACGGCGATTGTGGTTCTTCCCGTGTGGATGACCATGTTGGGTTTTTTCCGACGGTTTACTCACGGTGGTGGCAATACCACTCTGTCGGGTGACCCGATGCTGCTTATTGGACCGATTGCCATCATCGTGCTGTGGATCGTGAGCAATCAGCAGGGGCTGCCGACACCGAAGACCACGCTGTCTCGCGTCGTGTTCGCCTTCAATGTGGTGGCCCTCTTAGAAGCAGCGAACCCCGCGCAGGGCAGTTTGATGGCCGGTGCCGCCGGACTGCTGTTCATCCTGGTGCCAACGCTGTCATTTTGGGTGGGACGTCGATTTGTCGACGAGGAGATGCTCTGGCGAATTGCGTGGACGGTGGCACTGCTCTCGCTCCTTGCAGCAATGTATGGCCTCTATCAGCAGTTCGTGAAGTTTCCGACGTGGGACTTGGAGTGGATTGATTCGAAGGGCTACACCGCCCTCAACCTCGGTAGCGGCATTGTGCGGGCGTTCTCCTTTTTCTCGAGTGCGCAGGAGTACGCCGTGTTTCTTTCGATCGGTGTCGTGGCATGGACCGCTCTCGCCGTTCGTCGAGTGCGATGGCCACTGCCGCTGCACCTCGCGGCGCTGGGCACTGTCGCTACGGCGCTCTTCTACGAGTCGCAACGTACATCGGTCTTCATTACCGCCTTGGCGCTGGGTGTTATTTTCAGCGCTCGCCGACGGATGCGCCCCGTGACAGTGGGTATTGCCGGTGTCGCCGCCGTATTTGTCCTTATTACCTTCGCCGGAGTGATCGGTGGTGGCGGTGGTGGATCGGCGGCACTGCAGGGGGAGCAGTCGGCCTCGAACGTGCTCGTCAATCACCAGATCAGCGGTATTACCGATCCCACCGGTGCGGGCTCCTCGTTACCGGGTCACATCAAGGCAACCAGGGTCGGCATTAACCAAGGTTTCAAACACCCGTTGGGTCACGGCTCGAGTTCGGTCAACTTGGCCTCGTCTCGCTACACCGCCAAGGATGTCAAGGGAACCGAGTTCGATCCCGGCAACATGGGCATTGCCTTTGGAATCTTTGGTCTGGTGATCTACGTTCTGCTGCTGTTTCGGATGACGGGCACGGGATATCGTCTCGCGGTGTCGCGACGCGACCCTCTGGGAATCTTCATTCTCGGCATCGTGATGGCAACGTTGTTGCAGTGGACCAACGGCAATCTCTATTCGGTCTGCTGGTTGCTGTGGCTCGTCGTCGGTGCCGGTGACGGCATTACAGCTCGCAGCGCCACCGCGCCAGAGTTGACACCCGCGTCAGCGCCAGAAGCGCCGTTTACGTGGCGACGACCCGGTGAGCCCCGTCGCGCGAGCGTCGCACGGTGAGTGAGGCGGAGCGGAACGTCCGCGTTCGTTTCGCCGCTCACTCGGTGAGCGGGAGTGGGGGCGGAATGGAGCGAATGAGCAACGAGCTCATTCGTCGAGCGAGCGCCACTCGTGACATCGCCTTCAGTGTCGAAGCCTGCGAAGGTCTGGGTGAAGTGGCGTCGCAGACCACCGTGGTCCCGATCTCCCTGCCACGCCGTCCGGCGTTTGCGCGCATCTGGATCTTTTGGCGCCGAGCGACGTCGGGTCGGGTACGGAGTGAGCTGGTTCACACGTGCGGAGCCATAGCGCGCGGACACGCTGACATCATCACCGTGCATCTCGTACACGCGGCGGCGCCCGTGCAACGCGGTGGAAATTCATGGTGGCGCTACACGAACGCCCGACTGGCTCGGCGTCTCGGGCTCACGTTCGAGCGTCGAATGTTCCGGCCGTCTCGATGCCGGGTCTTGGTGGCGGTGTCGGAGTCAGTCGCCGAAGATCTTCGTCGGTACTACCCCGATATGACGGTGGTCGTAATTGAGAATGGCGTCGATACATCGAGGTACGTCGTGACGCCACGAGACGCAACGCAACCGCTGCGGGCGGTCATGGTCACGGGCGACTTTGCATTGAAGGGAGTGACGGAGGCCCTCGACGCACTCGCACTCGTTGAGGGTGTCGAGTTGACCGTTGTGGGTTCGGGGCCGATTGCTCGATACCAGCAGTACGCCGCCGGACTCGGTGTCGAAGAACGCGTCCACTTCACGGGATTTGTTGACGACCCGCGCCCCTACTACACCCGCGCCGATGTGGTCCTCTGCCTCTCCGCCTACGAGTCCTTCGGTCTCTTCTTGGTAGAAGCCGCCCTCACTGGTTGTGCCGTGTTGTCGACCGATGTCGCGATTGCGTCGCGATTGGTTGCGGGCGGCTCGGGAGGATGGATTCTGCCCGATCGAGACCCCGAGACTGTCGCTCACGCTCTTCGCGAGGCTCACCTCCATCGAGCGGACACCACGGCCGCGGGTCGTTTGGCGAGCCAGGCGGCGCAACAGTTTTCCCTCGACGACATGGTGAGCAAGTAC
>CAXBRG010000148.1:0-3708 GCA_963977995.1 uncultured bacterium
CCCGTGGTCGTAGTACCACGGGACCAACTCCATCAGGCCATGGTCGCCGCGAGTTATCGGGTTGTTGGAGGAACACCCTCACTGCGCCTCGTGGGCGTGACGGGGACGAACGGAAAGACGAGCGTGACTCACTTCGTCTCGCAGATTTGTCGAGCGGTGGGGCTGCCGTCGCACGCCATTGGAACGCTGTCGCACGTGAGGACTACGCCTTCGCCTCCCGACCTTGCCCGAATTTTGAGTTCAGCACTAACAGAGGTGACGCCCGAGGGAGTTGTGGCGATGGAGGTATCGAGTCACGCCCTCGATCAAGGTCGTGTGGATGGATTGACGTTCGCGGTCGGCATCTTCACCAACCTCTCGCACGATCACTTGGACTATCACGAGTCGATGGCGACCTACTTTGAGGCCAAGGCCCTGCTCTTTGAGCCCTCACGAACTCAGCACGCGATTGTGAGTTGCGACGACGAGTGGGGACGTCTGCTTGTAACTCGTCGACCCGATGCGCTCGGAGTATCTCGTCGTGACCTCGCCAACGTTCGCATCGGCGACACGGAGGTCTCGTTCGTGTGGCGCGGCCACGAGATTCACTCCCCGGTCGGTGGCTCATTTAACGTCACCAATATTCACCTTGCCAGCGAAGCAGTGCGAGCATTAGGCGTACCAGAGTCCGAGATCGTTGGCGCTCTGAGCAGCCTGACCTCCGTGCCGGGTCGATTCGAGGTCGTGAGCACATCACCACTGGTCGTCGTGGATTTTGCTCATACTCCCGATGGTCTCGAGGGAGTGCTCCGAGAAGTCGCTCAGCGCACCGCGGGCCGCGTCATTGTGGTCTTTGGCTGCGGCGGTGATCGCGACCGAGAAAAGCGGCCCGTCATGGGGCGTATCGCGAGTCGTTATGCCGAGGTCACGATTATCACCAGCGACAATCCACGGAGCGAGGACCCCGTAGCAATCGCCGACCAAATCGCTCACGGTACGGAAGGCGCAGCGGATGTCCGAGTCGAAGTTGACCGACGCGCAGCTATTGCTTTGGCCTTGGAGCTCGCGAATACTCACGATGCCGTGGTTATCGCCGGAAAGGGCCACGAAAAGACGCAAGAAACGAAGGGGAGTGTGGTCGACTTTGATGATGTCGCAGTCGCCCGAGACCTCCTGGATCAACGGTAAGGAGAGAACGTGCTCAGTTTGATGGAAGCCGGAGGTGTGGCATTTCTCTTGTCACTGTTCGGGACACCCCTACTAATCAAATTTCTACGAGCGAGGCGATACGGTCAAAAAGTCCGTGATGATCTGCCGCAGAACCATTTGGCCAAAGACGGCACGCCGACGATGGGCGGCATTGCAATCATCATCGCCGCCGTGTGCGGTTATCTGGCGGGACACCTCGGAACGTCCGTTGCCTTCTCTCGTGCGGGACTCGTCGTCGTTGGCGTCATGGTTGCCGCGGGGGTACTCGGATTTCTTGATGACATCATTTCGATTCGTCGTGGTCGGAACCGTGGGTTGAACAAGCGTGCCAAATTCATCGGTCAGTTGGCCATTGGCGGCACCTTCGCGTACGTCGCGGTCGCGTGGGTGCACACGAGTACGACGCTGTCGTTCACTCGTTTTGACTTTCCGGGTTGGGAACTCGGCGCTATTGGCTGGTCACTCTTAGCGGTCTTTATGCTCACTGCGACCTCGAATGCCGTGAATCTGACCGACGGGCTTGATGGTCTGGCCGCCGGCTCCAGCACGTTCTGCTTCGGCGTCCTTTCGATTATCGGATACTGGCAGTTTCGGCACAGCTTTAGTCAAAACCTCTACAACCTTCCGGCGGCTCTCGACCTCGCACTCGTGGCCGTCGCACTCGTTGGGGGATGCCTGGGCTTTCTCTGGTGGAACGCCGCTCCCGCCCGCATCATCATGGGCGATACCGGATCACTGTCGATCGGCGCGTCACTCGCCGCCCTGTGTGCACTCATGAACCTTGACCTTCTGCTGGTAATTATCGGTGGGCTCTTCGTTGTGGAGACCGTCTCTGTCATGCTGCAGGTCTTTAGTTTCCGACTGTTTGGTCGTCGCATTTTCAAGATTGCCCCGATTCACCATCACTTTGAAATGTTGGGTTGGCCGGAAACCACCATCTTGATTCGCTTCTGGATTCTGGCCGGGCTGCTCGCCGCCTTGGGCTTGGGGCTGTTCTACGGAGACTTTGTGAAGATCGCGCAGGTCATTCAATGAGTCCCGCAACGCCCACAATGCAACCCGAACGCGTCTCTCGCAACATTGTGATCGGAGCGGGGCTTCTGCTGGCCGTAGGAATTGCGGTCGTTTCGATGACGATTGGACCGTCGCTCGGTTCTACGGGGCAGTCGATGGTTGGGTTCCTCATTCGCGAAGCGGCCTACGTCGTGGTCGGGCTGGTGGGCTTCTCCTTCTTCTTCGGCGTAACCCAACGGCAGCTCAGCTTGTTATGGCCCGTGATTTCGGCTGGCTCACTCGCTGCGCTCGTCGCGGTTCCCTTCATCGGGACAGAGGCGAACGGATCCAAGCGATGGATTTCGCTGTGGGCGCTCACCCTTCAGCCGTCGGAGATCTATAAGTTTGCGGTCTGCGTCGGTCTTCCTTTCGCCCTCGCCCGCTACGTGCCTCGGTATTCCAAGGTCATGGTGTGGATGGTGTCCCTCGTCGGCCTTCCTTTCATTCTGAAGCAACCCGACCTGGGGACTTCGATCGTGGTGGGTCTCATTTCATTCGCGATTATGTGGACGGTGGGACTCGAGACGCACCTCCTTCAGCGAGCGTTGCTCCTGGCAGTCGTTGGCGGCCTGCTCTCGCTCATCGTGCAGCCGTATCAACGTTCCCGGCTTTTCAATCTGTACTTCTCGTCGTACTGCGATCCCCAAGGAGCGTGTTACCAAGTCAACCAAGCTCGCATCGGCATGGGGTCCGGCGGACTTGTCGGAACCGGCCCGGCCCGTGCCCGATCGCTGTGGGGGTTCCTCCCCAACGCCCACACTGACTTCATCATCAGCGTCATCGGCGAAATGTTTGGCTTTATCGGTGTGTCCATCATCGTGGGACTCTTCTGTTATCTCATCTACTTTTGCGGGCAGTCGGCCCTGCAGGCCATCGACCCCACGTCTCGTCTCATCGCCCTCGGTGGAACCGTGTGGCTCGGCGCCGAAGCACTCATCAACATCGCGCAGGCCGTGGGAATCTTTCCGGTGACCGGAATTCCACTGCCCTTTGTCTCGTACGGAGGGACCGCGATGGTGATGAACATGTCACTCGTCGGGCTGCTCGCGAACATCGCAGCCAATCAGGGTGTCCGACGTAGCGGGGGAGTCGCGTTTCGTTCGGTGGCAAAGAACCTCCTCCGGCGGGCCTAGGACGTGGCGCGCCCCATTGTCATCACCGGTGGCGGCACGGGTGGCCACATCATGCCAATGGTGGCCATTGCCGACGCTTTGATTGCGTTAGGCGTGCCTCCCCATGAGATTGTCTTCGTGGGTTCGCAACGCGGCCAAGAGTCGCTCCTGCTGAGCGAGCGGTCGGAACGGGTCGTGTTGCTGCCGGGTCGGGGACTACGTCGATCGGCTCACCCGCGCGCTCTGGTTCAGAATTTTGTGGCCCTGTGTCGATTAATCATTGCCGTGGGGCGCGCAATCTCCCTCACGATTGTCCTGCGGCCGCGGGCCGTGGTGTCGGTAGGTGGCTACCATT
>CAXBRG010000149.1:0-3683 GCA_963977995.1 uncultured bacterium
GAGAGGAATATCGGAAATTTGAGATCCCACCGACGGTCCCACCGCTATTTCGTTGAGATAGTTCCGAGCGACCACGAAGCCGTCACTCTCGTTATCTCCGAGAACACCGGAGGCAACACAGTCTTGACCCCAGGAGGTGAATCGACCAATCGGGTGACGCCCGAGAAAGGAGTATCGGCCATAACGCTGACCCTCCTCCACGGATTCGAGGAGGAATCCACAGTCATTACCGATAAAGGACTCGCACACGCCCACGGGCGTAATCGCATCGACATGGAGTTCCAAGGCGACCGGGACAATGTCGGCAGACGAGGTTGCGTCATACTCTGCGGACAGCGCCGCGAGCAGCCCCGCTAGCCCGGCGACGGTCATAGATACAGACCCGTTCCCTGGGAGTCCGAATCCCGCTTCACAACGTGAAGGTCACGCTCGCGGAGAAGCACAAAGTCTTCGCCGTCGATATCTACCTCGTAGCGCTCTTCGGTGGCGAAGAGAACGCGATCGTCAACGCGCACGGTGCGTACATGGGGACCCACGGCCACGACGCGTGCCCACGACAACCGTCGGGCAACCTGAGCCGTAGCAGGTATCAAGATGCCGGCCCGCGACCGGCGCTCCCCGTCGTCATCAAGGACCACGAGGACCCGGTCGAAGAGAACCGAGATTTGATCAAGCGAGCGTGGAGCGGTCATACCCCGACAACGCTACCCTCTCGAAATACACGGTTTTGCGTACGAGGTCGGCAAGGATTATCGAATGGAGTTGAAGTACGAAGTCGACACCGTGACCTCATCGCTCGCCGACATCGCCAACCGAATCTCGGCTTTGGTCGAACAGGGAACTGCTCTTCCCGGCGAAATTTACGTCGAGTTGGTCGCGGCCGAGAGAACGGTCGGCACACTGCTACGGCGACTCGAGCGCTTACATAACCGCCTCACCTAGATTGCTTTCATGGAACGCTGGGAGCACGTTCGAACCCTCGACGTGGCCCAGCGAGCAACTTTGCTGGCAATTCTGGCTGAACAAGAGATTGCCCTCGGGCGCGAAGCGATTGACGAAAATCGGCGTCGGAGCATTCAGCACGGATCAACTGGGGACTACTGGCTGAAGTATCGCGACGACGAACTGGTCAATGTCGCCGTAATTGAACGTGGTCCTCACACCCCCACGTTGGAGCTTGTGGGGGGCAACTTCGACCTCAGTCTCTACGAGACTCTGGCCCGCGAAGGATCGGCTGAGGTTCTGTGGTGGATGCGGGACGGGAGCTCGCCATCGATACCCTTTCAGTCTGTCCGAAGCCTTCGGTACCTTGAAGCGCGATTAGACAGCATCTCCAACCCGTCGCCACTCGCACATGTCCGTGGGTTTGTGGCGGGCGCTGACGATGCCGAGTGGATCGACGCAAATAATGCGGCGTTCGCAGATCACCCGGAGCAGGGACGGTGGGAAATAGCGGAGTTGCACTCCCGCCTGGAAGAACAGTGGTTTGATCCCAGTGGATTTTTCGTTCTGATGGATGAGGGAAAGATCGCGGCCTCGTGTTGGACGAAGATTCATGAACTGCCAGTCGTACGAACTGGTGAGATCTACGTGATCTTTGTGACGCCAGCCTTCCAAGGTCGCGGCTATGGCGAGGTCATCCTTCACCATGGTCTGTCATCTATCCGCTCGCGTGGTGTCACGGTCGCCTCGCTCTACGTCGAAGACACCAATGAGGCCGCACTTAATTTGTACGCCAAGTACGGATTTACCACGAAACGTCTCGATCAACTCGTTTCGATTAACCGATAGCGGCACCAACGACATAGGTCACCGCGGCCGATGCTGTGGAGATTGCCAGGAATCGCAATGCCGAACGGAACGCGCCTCGTCCGGTCATTTTGCCAATAGCACCGCCCAGCGTGCCCGCCGCAACGACACCTAGGCCGATTGATACGTCAATCGGTTTGCCGTTCTGGTTCACCAGCCACGGCACGAGCGGAATGAACGCACCAACGGCAAACGATACAAGCGAACCGACTGCGGCTCGCCACGGTGAACCGATCGCGGTCGGGTCAACACCCAGCTCCTCACGCGCGTGCGTTCGCAAGGCCAGCTCGGGGTCACGCATGAGCTCGTCGGCCAAGAGACCAGAAAGACTGGGGTCAACGCCTCGCTCCTCGAAAAGGGCAACGAGTTCCGCTCTCTCCTCCACAGGATTATCCCGAAGGCTCTTACGCTCAACTTCAATCTCTCGTTCAAATAGCTCTTTTTGAGCTTGCATGGAAAGATATTCGCCGGACGCCATCGAGAAACCACCGGCCACCAATCCGGCAAGACCCGCCAATCGGACAGATGAGGGCTCAGCGGCAGCTCCCGCAAATCCCAACATGAGCGCAACGTTGGTGACGAGGCCATCGGCCATGCCGAAAATTGAGGCTCGGGCCCAACCGTCACTGAGGTTTCGGTGATGCTCTTCGTGGTGCTCATTACTCACAGTCAAAGCGTACCGGCGAGGCTCGCCTCTGCGCCGGTAAGGTCATCTCGGAGGTATTTATGGTGACGCAGGTAGACAGCATTGAAGCATTCAAAGAGTTAGTCGGAACACATTTGGGGTATTCGGACTACAAGACGGTGACACAAGAAGAGGTGAATCTATTCGCGGACGCCACGGGCGACCACCAGTGGATTCACGTTGATCCAGAGCGCGCCAAGGCCGGTCCGTTCGGCGGACCGATTGCCCACGGCTACCTCACGCTTTCTCTCATTCCTGTATTGATGGGTCAGGTAGTTCGTACAAACGGAGTACGGATGGGCGTGAACTACGGAACCAACAAGGTTCGTTTTCCCGCACCGGTTCCCGTGGGTGCCGAAATTCGCCTCGGGGCCGCAGTCGCCGAGGTTGAAGACGTCGCTGGGGGCATCCAGGTAGCCCTCGATGTGACAATCGAGGTGAAGGACGCGCCGAAGCCATCGTGCGTGGCTCAGGTTGTGTTTCGCTACTACGCCTAGAGCCGTGTCACGAGAGACCCTCCCCCAGGGAGAGTTGAAAACCAGAACGGTGAGGGCGATGTTTGACACCATCGCACCGCGATACGAACTGGTAAATCACCTCATCACCTTCAATCTCGATCGGCGATGGCGACGACGCGCGGTTCGAGATCTCGCTTTGCCACAGAAGAGCCGAGTTCTTGATGTTGCGGCGGGAACTGGTGACTTTGCCCGATTACATGCCGGGGCTGGCAGCGCTCGCCTGCGGGCTCGCCGTCGGGACGCGAACGCTCGCGCTGGCTCTGATCCCGGCGCTCGTCTACCTCTTCATCGTCCTGTCGATGATCGTGGGCGGGAAGCACTTCCGGCGCGTCGAGGAGTAGCCGCGGGCCGGCATCCCGCCGGCGGATCCCTGGTTCCGGAACGCCCCGGCGCCCCGTGCGACCGGGGCGTCGCCATGTCGGGGTCGGCCCGCGTGGGCCGTGATCAGGCCTTGTGGGCCGCTTCCTGCTCGGCGAGCCAGCGGCTCCGGTCCTCGCGCAGGAGCTCCAGCGTCTCCGCGACGCCGGCCCAGCCGTCGGTCTCGACGCTCTTGTCCTCGAGGTTCTTGTACGTCTCGAAGAAGTGCTCGATCTCGCGCAGCTTGTGCGGGGAGACCTGGCCGAGGCTCTCGATGTAGCGGTGGTTGGGATCGGCGAGCGCGACGCACAGGA
>CAXBRG010000150.1:0-3667 GCA_963977995.1 uncultured bacterium
GTGAAGTCGACGTGGCCCGGCGTGTCGATGATGTTGATCTGGTGACCGTTCCACTGACAGGTTGTCGCGGCGGAGGTAATGGTGATACCGCGTTCTTGCTCTTGGACCATCCAGTCCATCGTGGCGGCGCCTTCGTGCACCTCACCGATCTTGTAGTTCTTACCGGTGTAGTACAAGATGCGCTCGGTCGTCGTCGTTTTACCGGCGTCGATGTGCGCCATGATGCCAATGTTGCGCACCTTGTCGAGGGCAATATCGCGGTCACTCATAGGGGGAAAGTCCTGCCTTACCAGCGGTAGTGAGCGAAGGCCTTGTTGGACTCCGCCATCTTTTGGATGTCTTCTTTGCGCTTCACTGCAGCGCCGATACCGTTACTGGCGTCGATGATCTCGTTGGCGAGACGCTCCGCCATCGTCCGCTCACGACGAGCCTTGGCGTAGTCGGTGAGCCAGCGAATAGCCAGCGTCGTGGCACGACGGGGTCGCACTTCAACCGGCACTTGGTAGGTCGAACCACCCACACGGCGGCTCCGTACTTCGAGCTCGGGACGCACATTCTCGAGGGCCCGCTTCAGCGTCGCGACGGGGTCGCTGCCGGTCTTCGTCTCGACTTGCTCGAGGGCCGAGTAGACGATGCGCTCGGCGAGCGTGCGCTTGCCACGCTCCAGAATCTTGTTCGTCACCTGGGTGACGAGAACCGACTTATAAATCGAATCAGGCGCCACATCACGGCGAGGGGCGGGACCAGAGCGAGGCATTAGCTCTCCTTCTTCGCGCCGTAGCGGCTACGGGCTTGCTTACGGTCGCGGACACCGGACGTGTCCAGCGCACCACGAATGATCTTGTAGCGAACACCCGGAAGGTCCTTCACACGACCGCCACGCACCAAGACAATGGAGTGCTCCTGGAGGTTGTGCCCCACGCCCGGGATGTAGGCAGTGACTTCGACACCGGATGTCAATCGAACACGGGCCACCTTACGGAGTGCCGAGTTGGGCTTTTTCGGGGTGACGGTGTGAACACGGGTGCACACGCCACGGCGCTGCGGCGAACCCTTCAGGGCCGGCGTCTTCGTCTTACTCGTCTTTTCCTGCCGGCCCTTACGGACCAGTTGTGCGATGGTGGGCACGCAAAACCTCTTTTTATCTACGACCTAGACCGGGCAGATTCTGCTCGGCACACGGAGTTGAAATCTTAGGACAATTTCGGGAAATGAGCAAACCCGGCGCCGGAGCGCCGGGTTTGCGTCACACTCGTAGGCCTCTAGGCCGATTCGTCATCCCCAATGTCTTCAGTGGCGGCGATCTGCATCAGCTCGTCGTCACTGGGTCCCCCGAGGGGTTCGTCCAACGGGGCGCTGAGATACGGGACTTCCTCCGTCTCCGCCAAGATGACTTCACGCGAAACACCCAGAATTGACTGCATGTCTTCGTCGTGAACCGTCAGGGCGTTTGGCATCGCCAGGCCAATCTTCTCCTGGGCGTAGTAGGCGTGGCCCGTACCGGCAGGAATCAACTTACCGATGATGATGTTTTCCTTCAGACCCACGAGGCCGTCGGTCTTGCCGTTGATGGCCGCCTCCGTCAAAATTCGGGTCGTCTCTTGGAACGATGCGGCACCGAGCCAGGAATCAGACTTCAAGGCCATTCGGGTCAGTCCGAGCACGACGGCACGAGCGTCCGGCAACACCTTTCTGTCATTCTCCAACTGCTTAATCACCGATCGGAACTTGATCGCGTCGATAGTTTCCGTTTCGAGGAAGTCGGAGTCACCGCGATCCACGATGACGACCTTACGAGTCATCTGTCGCACGATGAGCTCAATGTGCTTATCGTGAATCGATACACCTTGGTCGCGATAGACCAGCTGGACTTCATCAACGAGGTACTGCTGTGTGTCGCGCGTTCCGCGGAGCTTCATCAGCAACTTCGGACTCTTCGGTCCGCGCGTGAGAGCGTCACCGGGCAGGGTGACGTCACCTTCTTGCACCAAGAGGGCGCGCGTCGCCACGACGTCGGCCTGCGGCACGATGTGAGCGGCGGAACTAAAGATTGCTCCCAACTGGAAAATGGCCTTGACCTGTGCGGCACGAGTGGCGTTGGCGTCGGCGAGAACCGTGAGTTGCTTTTGGTACTCGGGACGGACGTCGTTCGCATCGTCTTCTGCTCGGGGTGCGAGCGCCGACAACTTCGAGGCGACATCGGCCGACGAGGCACTGTCGGTGGCGTACGACCAAATGGCGCTCCACGCTTCAGCGGCCTTTTCGTGATCGCTTCCGTTGCCACTGAGCAGCGTGGAAGGCGCCGCCTTCACCGCGGCTCGTGCCACTACTTCGCCGAGCTCGTACAGGGCGGTCAGTTGCGCGGCGGGTTCAGCCGAAGTACTCGTGAGCACGCTCACGCTCGCAGTTTCGAGCGACGTACCCAAACGAGTGGCGTGAGCCGACAAGGTGGCTGCGGCCACGTCGCCCGACATCTTGCCGGCGACGAACTGCTCCACCGCGGTGCGCCACTCTGTAGTGGGGTTGAAGACCATGCCAATGGCAATGGCCGCATTGAGGTGGGCGTCGTACGTGTCGAGAATCGGTGTATCGGTCCGATTCGCACGCGTGGCGGCCTCGCCCGACAGCACCGAGAGCTGATCGCGGACGAAATTCGTCCGGGGCTCGTTGGCACTGAAGTCCACTCCGCTGATTGCCGTGGTGAGGTGACTCGCGAGGGCTGGTGCCGTGGTCTCCCCCAAGGCAAACTTCTCAATTGCCGCCCATACGTCGTTAGCGACATCGACATTCACCGGCGCGGCCAGTTCGGCAACGTGTGAACCAATCAATCGCGACACAGTGTGGGCGTAGCGAGTTGCGGCAATCGACGGAAGAACATCCTCGAGTTGCAACGACTTGGCTCGCTCCACAGTCTGACGAGCGCTGTCCACCGCAGCCTTAGCTGACGTCACATTCAGCGGATTCACCGAGAGCCACACCTGGTACTGCGACAGCACATCTTCACGGTGAATCGACACGAAGCCACGAACGTCGATCTTCGTCAACTTCGCCGCACCCTTGGGGTCACGAGCTTCGAAGAGTTCGTTGACACGCGGGAGTCCGTGAGTGATGTCGCGACCCGACACACCACCCGAGTGGAAGGTACGCATGGTCAGCTGTGTTCCCGGTTCGCCGATGGATTGGGCGGCGATGACGCCCACGGCCTCACCGAGCTCGACGAGTTCGTGTGACGCGAGAGACAGCCCGTAACACGTGGCGCAGATACCCGTCTCTGACTCGCAGTGCAGCACGCTACGTACGCGCACGGCGCTGACATCAGCGTCGTCACGCAATACGGCAACGTCAGCAGCGCTGATCAAATGCCCGGCGGTCAAGACCTGTCCCGTGGACAACTGGACGTCAGCGGCGAGAACACGTCCCCACAGCTTCGTCTCGAGGTGAGCACGCTTACCGGCCGCGTCCGACGTCACGTTGTCAATCTGCAGTGAACGAGTCGCACCGCAGTCAATCTCTCGCACGATGAGGTCGTGCGAGATGTCGACCAGACGACGCGTCAAGTAACCCGAGTCGGCAGTACGGAGTGCGGTGTCAGCGAGACCCTTACGTGTTCCATGCAGCGAGGTGAAGTATTCCCACGACGTCAGGCCTTCGCGGAAGGAGTTCTTAG
>CAXBRG010000151.1:0-3658 GCA_963977995.1 uncultured bacterium
CCCTGGGAGACATGCCTCGCAAACCCTTCCCGCGCCAAGCGTGGCCTGCCGGCTTCCGCCTGTCGGGTATGACTGTGATTCGCCGGGCCAGTCTCGCAATGCCTGCCGGAAAGATTGATGCCCAAAGCGCCCGCGGACCACCGATGCGACATCCTGCCGCACGTGTCAGGCAGGTTCATCGAGGGCAGGATGCTGCCGAAGTCCGGCCGGTTGAACGCGTCCCTCCGCGAGCAACTCCTCCATCCGGATCCGGTTGACCTCGCTCCAGGGGCTCCGGGCAGTGCGCGGGGTGAAACGCTGGGCAAATCCATCGGCATCCACGCCATGACCGTTGACCAGCCTGCGCGCGAACTCCAGCACCAGGGGCGTGGTCGTGTACTCGCGGGCATGGATGCCGGCATTGACGAAGAAGGAGATTCTCCCCACGACCTCTGGGAGTTGATCAGGTCGAATCTTGCCAGAGTCACGAACGGCGTCCAGTACGTCGATAGCCGTCGCGAGAGCGTACGCAATTTCTTGCACCGGAGTGGCTCCGGCCTCTTGGAGGTGATAACTGCAGACGTTGATGGGATTCCACTTCGGCACGTGGTTGATGCCGTACGCAATCATGTCAACGATGAGGCGCTTACTCGCGTGGGGCGGAAAGATGTAGGTACCTCGTGAGAGATACTCCTTCACGATGTCATTCTGGGTGGTTCCCGAAAGTTCGCTTGCCGGTACGCCCTGTTCCTCAGCGTGGGCGAGGTAGAGCCCCCAGAGCCACGCGGCCGTGGCATTGATGGTCATTGATGTGTTCATTTCGCCGACCGGGATGTCGTTGAGAAGCTCACGCATGTGTCCAAGGTGAGCGACGGGTACTCCAACTTTGCCGACTTCTCCGGCCGCCGCGGGGGCGTCAGGGTCGTACCCCGTTTGCGTTGGGAGATCAAAGGCGATAGAGAGACCGGTCTGACCCTTCGCGAGATTGGTGCGGTAGAGCTCGTTGGACTTCGCCGCGGTCGAATGACCCGAATACGTCCGCATCACCCACGGCTTAGAGCGCTCTCCCATCGTGGCTACTTCCGATAGTCGTAGAAGCCCACGCCGGACTTGCGTCCGAGTCGACCGGCGACCACCATTCGCTTGAGGAGTGGAACCGGTGCGTAGTTGGGGTCGGCAAACTCCAGATACAGCGCCTCGAGAATCGCCAGTGAGGTGTCGAGCCCCACGAGGTCGAGCAACGCGAAGGGACCCATCGGGAATCCACATCCACCCTTCATGGCGGTGTCGATACCTTCCTTCGTCGCGACACCTTGTTCGAGCAGTCGAATGGCGTTATTGAGATAAGGGAAGAGCAGGGCATTCACAATGAAGCCAGCCTGATCCTTCACCCGCACAGGCTCTTTGCCGCAGGCCACGGCAAACTCCGTCACGGCCGCCAAGGTCTCCTCGCTCGCGGTGATGGGAGCGACAATTTCGACCAGGCTCATGGCGGTCGCGGGGTTGAAGAAGTGAACACCACACACCAGCGAAGGTCGGTTCGTCACCATGGCCATCTCGACCACTGGCAACGTTGAAGTGTTGGTGGCGATGATTGCGGTCGGCTGGACGATGCCATCGAGTTCTGCGAAGAGAGCCTTCTTGACGGCGAGATCTTCGACGACCGACTCAATAATGAGATCAGCGTCAGCCAACGCGGCGAGTGCCGTGGTGGCGCTCACGCGAGCACGGATGGCGTCTGCCTCGTCCTGGGTCTTCTTTCCACGCTCCACCTGCTTGGCCAGCGACTTTTCAAGACCCTTCAGCATCCCCTCTGCCGACGCCTCCGAGCGTGAGCGCAAGATAACGGTGCAACCCGCCGTCGCGGCAACCTCCGCAATACCACTGCCCATGATGCCGGAACCGATTACACCAACTTTGTTTATAGCCATGCAGAAACCTTACCCCTGCGTGGCGAATGCCTTTCCTCCCACTCGGGCAGACTGAGTCATGACCGTTCCGGACTTTCTCTGCGCGGGCGCCCAGTTTCCTCTGTCGGAGGCACTACATGAGCGGCTGGGACCACAGGCGGACATTGTGATCCTTCCGATTGCCGCGGCCTTTACCGGCCCAACGGAGTCGGCCATTGCGATCGCCGGCCAGCTGGTGGACCAGCGGGTCGAGGCGCTAGTCGTTACTGACCGTGACGGTGCTTTGACGGAACATTTCGCTCTCCGCGTCCAGTCGTGTGACGCGGTCGTTCTGACCGACGGTTCTCCTCTCCACCTTCGGACGGTGGTGCGAGGTACGCCCCTGCTCGACGCTCTGCATTCGGCGCCCTGGATTGTCACAGTCGGGTCAGTTGCGACTGTTTTTGGTGATCCGATGATCGATCCCCGCGGAGGCGCGCCAACTACGGGGCTGGGCTTTTATTCCGATCGAGTCATCACGGTGGATGCGCCGACGTTGTCGCGGAGCGCGGAGCTGCTCGGCCCTTCCGTGACACTGTCCCTGGTGCAGCCAACGACTGCGTGGGAGCGCCGTGATGGTGTCTGGAGCGAGATTTAACTTTCGCTAATCGTCACGGAGTTAATGGTCACCAGTTCTGTCGGGCGACCCGACTGCGAACCGAGGTCGTTGATGGTGGCCACGACATCGAGTCCCGCCACCACTTTGCCAAAGAGCGAGTAGTGCGGCGGGAGTCGCACCCCGTCAGGTCCTGAGATGATGAAGAATTGGGAACCGTTGGTATTCGGGCCAGCGTTCGCCATCGCCAACGAGCCCAGTTCGTAGCGACCTGGCTTCGGTAGTTCATCGTCAAAGCGGTAGCCCGGTCCACCGGTACCGGTGCCCGTGGGGTCGCCACCTTGTAAGACGAATCCCGGAATGACGCGATGGAAAACAATGCCATCGAAGTAGTGCCAGCGAGCGAGGAACACAAAATTATTCACCGTTTGCGGAGCAGCGAGCGGGTCTAAGAGAATCGAAATCGTTCCCTTCGTGGTCACCATCTCCGCTTGGTATGTCTTCGCCACGTCGATAATCATCGGCGGCTTACTCGGAAAGGATTGGCGCTGCTCGCTCGTACCGTCGGAATTGGGGATGAGTTCGGACATGGTGATTAACTTTCGTGGATCGTGACGGACAAAATTCGGTGTGTGACTTGCGGAGGCACACCATTAGAGGCAGGGTCGGAATTACCCTCATCGTTAATGAGCTTGATAGCCGCCGTGTCACCGGTGATCTGACCCAGAATTGAGTAGTTCGCCGAGAGGGCCTGGCCGGCCGCTCCCGTTACCACGAAGAACTGCGAGCCACTCGTATTGGGACCACTGTTCGCCATCGCCACCGAGTACAGCGTGTACGGAGCCGTTGGTAGTTCGTCGGGAATGCTGTATCCCGGTCCACCCGCACCGGTACCCGTGGGGTCGCCACCCTGCACGGCGAATCCCGGAATAACGCGGTGGAAGATCACGCAGTCGTAGTAGTGCTGGCGAGCGAGGAAGACAAAGTTGTTCACGGTTGTCGGTGCCGCGGCAGCGTCCAGGGTGATGGTGAACGTACCCGCTGTTGTACTGACGTCGGCGGTGTACGTCTTCGACGCGTCGATTGACATGCTGGGGGCGGTCGCCCAACTCTTGGTGTTGACGCGCTGTGCGGTTGAGGCGGGGCAACCGCGATTCATGGCGATGGTATCGGC
>CAXBRG010000152.1:0-3643 GCA_963977995.1 uncultured bacterium
TTGGCCGCGAACTGCGCGACATGGACTTTGGAACGGCCGTCGTCCCGATCCAACCCCGCCACCCCGCCATGCTGGGTGCTCAGGCGCGAACGGTGCAAGATGCAATTGGCGGACACCTGTCGCTCGGCATCGGACTCTCGCACCAAGTGGTGGTCGAAGGAATGTGGGGAATCAGCTTCGACAAGCCGGCAACGTACATGAAGGAGTATGTCGCGGCGCTGGCGCCCATTCTGCGCGGCGAGGCGGCCAACGTACACGGCGAGCGAGTCACGGCGGTGACGATGGGCACGGTGGGGCCTCGCCACGTCAGTGCCCCGAGTTTGATTCTCGCCGCCCTCGGTCCGGTGATGCTCGACCTCGCAGGACGAGAGGCCGATGGCACGTGCTTGTGGATGACGGGCGTGTCGACGATTCGTACCCACGTCGCTCCCCGTATTCGTGAGGCCGCCGCCGCCGCGGGTCGACCAGCGCCGCGAGTCGTCGCCGCGCTGCCGATCGCGGTAACCAATGACGTCGCTGCCGCGCGTGCGCGGATTAACGAAACTCTCGCGGTCTACGGCACCCTGCCGAGCTACCAGGCGATGCTGGAGAAGGAGGGGGCGAAGGAAGTGGCCGACGTGGCGCTGCTCGGAACCGCCAGCGAAGTTCGTGAGAAGTTGGCCGATCTGGCCGACGCCGGTACCACGGAGTTCTCGGCGGCGATCATTGGCACCGACGCCGAGCGGGATGCCACGATTGAGCTACTGCTCGACGTCCAGAAGGGCTAGGCGCCACGGGTGGCGATTCCCTCAAACGTCATTGTCATTCTCTTTGACTCGCTCAATCGCCACCTGATCGGTCCGTACGGTTCAACGGAGTTTGATACCCCAAATTTGAATCGTTTCGCCGCTCGCGCGACTCGCTTCACGAATCACCAGACGGGCTCGTTGCCGTGCATGCCCGCTCGCCACGATCTCCTCTGCGGTTCACTCGACTTTCTGTGGCGACCGTGGGGCTCGATCGAGGTGTGGGAGGACGCTTTGACCTACGAACTTCGACGGGCGGGTGTGGTCACCCAACTGATTACCGACCACCCCCATCTGTTCGAGGCGGGTGGCGAGAACTACCACACGGATTTTTCGGCCTGGTCGTATCTCCGAGGACACGAAGATGACCCCTGGATGACGCGCCTCGATCCCTCGTGGGTCGGAGCTCCCGCACTGCCTGCAGAGCCGGCGCCGTTTCACCGTGGTTACGACACCTCCCGTACGTACTTCACGTCGGAGGCGGACTTTCCGGGTCCGCGAACGATGCGCGAGGCCGCCCAGTGGATCTCGCGCAATCACCGCCACCACGACCGGTACTTCCTCTTTGTCGATGAGTTTGATCCGCACGAACCGTTCGACACCCCGGAGCCGTGGGCGTCGCGCTACGGCTCCTTCGATGAACCCCGCGTGATTTGGCCGCCCTACGCCGCGCCGGGTTCGCGTCATACGCCGTCACCATCCGTGGCGCGGCAACTACGGGCAAACTACGGTTCCAAGCTCTCCATGATCGACCACTGGTTCGGCGAGATTCTGGACTCCCTCGACGCCACTGGGGCGTGGTCCGATACCGCCGTCTTCGTACTCACCGACCACGGTCACTACCTCGGTGAGCGCTCCACGTGGGGTAAACCCGGAGTACCCGTGTGGTCGGAGATGGGACACATTCCGCTGCTGGTGAGTTGGCCGGGTCGAGCTCCCGGTGAGCGGGCCGACCTCACCACGACGGTGGACGTTCACGCCACCCTGCGGGACATTTTTGGTGTGAGCACGACACACCGGACTCACGGCATCAGTCTGTTACCGACCTTGGAACGAAACGAGCCGTCGACACGCGAGCATGTCATCACGGGCATCTGGGGTCGCGAGGTCACCTACGTCGATCGTGAGTGGCGCTTCACGCGCACTCCCGTGGAGACCAATCGACCCCTGTCAATGTTTTCGAATCGTTGGTCGACGATGCCGGTGCACGCATTTCCTGATATTCGACTGCCTCGCCCCGACCATCGGGCCTATCTCGATCGCATGCCCGGCAGCGACGTTCCGGTACTTCGCCAGCCCTTCGGGGTTGGCGACGCCGTGCCGTTCTGGGCGCAGGACGGACGTTACGTCGGTGATCAGCTCTTTGATCGTCAACGAGATGAACGCGAAATCGAGAATCGGGCCGGTGAAAGTGTCGAACCCCTCGAAGCCCTCCGTGAGGCTCTGCGCGAGATCGATGCCCCCGACGAGCAGCTCGAGCGCCTCGGTATCGCCTAAGCCGGTAGTTGTGTGTGTTTGAACTCGTTGAGTTCGGGTGTCGAGGCCATCAGAGTGACGAGTGAGGTAATGATCGCCGTTGAGTCAGTGGTGCTTGATGGGGCTGTCATGTAGCGAACGAACGTGGCGTCACTGCCAACGACGAATGTCGGCACGCCAAACGCCGAAAATCGCTCGAACTCGCGATACGTCGTCGCGATGATGTCGTGCGCGTGTCCACCAGCGACAAAATTACGTACGACTTCGAGATCAATCTCAAAGTCAGCGAGTACGTCCTCAATCTCCTTCGCGGTGGCGAGTCGGATGCCGCGCTCGTGCCGGGCCAAAAAGAGCGCTTCGTGGGCGTTGAGGAACTCTTCGAGAGGGTGGGTTTCTCGCACCGCAACGCCGTACGCGAGGGCGATGAGGTCGGCCTCTTTCGAACTGTCGTCCCACACATCTGGCGCTCCGGCCTCACGGTGACCCTGTGACAGCGTCCACGGCTCAAAGGTGACGTCGAAGTCGGCATCCTCCCGAAGAGCGGCAATCAGATGCAGATGGATGTTCTTCGCGAAGGGGCAGCGATAGTCAAACGACACGCGGAAAGCGGGCAGGCTCATGAACTCACCCTAGGGATTAGTCCGGTACCGCCACGCCCGCGTCGCGACAGAGATTCTTATAGGCGCAGAAGCGGCACGTAGTGGTCGACGGACGCGCCGGGAAGTGTCCGTCGGCGTAGTAGGTCGTGATGGACGACCACGCGGACGCCGCCGCCTTGCGACGAGCCTCGACGACGACGGCGGTGACCGGTCGCTCAACAATCTCACCGGCACCCACGTAGAAGAGTCGAATGCGCTGCGGCGTCTCCTGGAGTGCCTCTTGGCACATGGCCGCGTAGAGCTCGGTGTTGGCAAAGACCGACGACAAGTAGTTCGGATTTGGTGCCCGACCTGTTTTGTAGTCGACGATGGTGAGACTGCCATCGTCTTCTCGATCGAGGCGATCGAGGATTCCCACGAGCGGGACGCCATTGATTTCAACATTGAGACGCTGCTCGATGCCCTCGACATTGCGCGTGGTTGCGTCCTCCATGGCGAAGTAGTTCTTCGCGATCTGTTCGCCCTCGCGGAGGAAGTTCTGATGCTGCGACTCAGTGAGGCCGAGGTCCGCGCGCACGTCATCGGTCAAGATGGTCGTTGTTGCGAGTTCGAGGAAGTCGCCGGTTCGCTCCGCTACCCGTTCGTGGGGCGGTAACGCAAAGATGCTCTCCAAGATGAAGTGCACGAAACGACCCATGGCGGTTGCGCGCGTCGCCGGTTGGGGTACCCGATCGATGGCGGCGTGCTGAAAACGTCGAGGGCACGCCTGGAAGTCTTGAAGGC
>CAXBRG010000153.1:0-3626 GCA_963977995.1 uncultured bacterium
CGACCTTCGAACGATGCTGATTGCTCGGTCGTCGCTCAGCGAGCCGCTGACACCTTTGACTGTTCCGGTCACGGAATGTGGCGTCGTTGACGACGGCGTGTATCACACTCGCCCCTTTGGTGAGCCTCTCAGTGTCCGTCAGATTGACGTGACGCTCAGCGATTCATCGCGAGCGGTGGCCGTCGGGCTCATGAATCGTGAGGGTTCGATCATCTTTCGGGTCGAACGAGTCCCCGCACCCGATGGCACGTTACGTGTCGTGGTCCCCGCGGCCGTGCCGGCGGCCTACGGGATCCAAGTGAACTCACTCTCTGATACGTGGGGCTTCACACTGCGTCACGCCGACGTCACCACGAGCGACCAGGTGCGCCTTCGCCTCGACGAGCCATTCCAAATCGCCATGTCGCAAGGTGACTGGTCGTACGTCACGACCGGTGAGGGGTACGCCCAGTTTCGCTCCGAAGGTTCGGGTCGTTTTTGGACGAACTTGGAACTCCCGCGCTCGGCGATTCGCTATCACGACGCGCCGTGGGGTGACGAATGGGCGAGTGTGAGGGCCCCCGTACCCATGACTCTGTGGCGATCGACGGCGTGGTTGCCCGGTTGGCGTGCCACGGCTACCGATCTCGACACGGGGACGACCCGGACGCTCGACGTCCGACGAAGCGACCTCATTCAGAAAGTTGCACTGCCCGCGGGTCGTTGGCGAGTGCACTTTCACTACCACGCCCCGTACATCGCCACGGGGCTGACTCTGAGCGTGGTGGGCACACTGGCCCTTGGCCTGACGACGTGGCGGTACAGCCGGTCGCGTCGACGTCGCGAGGGTAGCCTCAGCGCATGATTTCAGTGGCCATCGTGGGCGGGGCCGGTCGGATGGGCCAGACGATTGCGCGGGCCGTGCACGACGCCGACGACCTGTCACTGACGGCGCTGGTCGACGTGACGACGCCGCAGGAGTCGTTCGGGGCCATCACCACCGCCTCGCTCGAGGACCTCGACGCGACCACGATTGATGTGGTGATCGATTTTTCGACCCTCGAGGTGGCCCGGGACACCATCGTGTGGTGTCTTCGTCATCAGCGCCACGCGGTGATTGGCACCACGGGCTTCGATGCCGACGAACTGGAGCAGATTCGTACCGCGGTACGAGGCAACGTCGGGATCGTGGTGGCCGCGAACTTCGCCATTGGTGCCGTGTTGTTACAACGATTCGCCGCCATGGCCGCCCCCTTCTTTACGCGGGTGGAGCTCATTGAGTACCACCACGACAACAAGGTCGACGCACCGAGTGGTACCGCGCTCGAAACGGCGCGTCGCATTGACGAGTCGCGCCGTGAGGCGGGTGTGGCGACACCGCCCGAACCGACGACTCGCGAGACGGTCACCGGATCGCGCGGGGCCACACTGTCGGGAGACATCCCGGTGCACGCCGTTCGACTTCCCGGTCTCACGGCGCATCAGGAGGTTCTCTTCGGTCGAGAGGGGGAGGGTCTGACGCTCCGCCACGACGCCTATGACCGGAGCAGTTTTGCGGCGGGGGTCATACACGCGGTGCGTCAGGTCGGTTCGCACCCCGGTGTCACGATGGGACTCGACTCCCTCTTGTGAGCGACACGCAGGTTGATGTCACGGAAGTGATCTTGCGAGCGGCCTCGCGGACCGTGGCGCTTCACGGGGTCAAGCGGGCCACTGTTGGATCGATTGCCACGGAGGCGGGTGTGGCCCGTTCGACGGTCTACCGCACGTTCGATTCCCGAGAAGAGATCTTCGCGAAGATGATCGAGTACGAGTTCGGCCGATTCTTCGCCGAGCTCTACGCCGCCGTGTCGAAGTTTCACACCCTCGAAGAGGTGATGGAGCACGGACTCATGTTTGCCCACGCCGCCGTGGAGCACCACTTCTTGCTGCAGGCGATTCTTCGTGACGACCCGAGTGTGCTCGAACCGGCGCTGAGCGCCTCGTCCCAGGCGATCGAGCCCGTCATCGCGACAATTTTTACGCCGTATCTCCCGACGAGCCGTCACCGTGACGAGCACGCGGCATTTCTGGCGGGACTGAGTCTCTCCTACATCGCGACGCAGGGTCGATGGAACTTTGAACGTCGTCGTGATGTTCGCGCGGTGGTGGCGACGGAGCTCTTGGCCGGCGTGTTCGGTCCCGCGCTTAGTTTTTCGCCGGCGTCGGTGGTTCCGCTCGTCGCGGTAACTGATGCGTCACTGCGTACGCAGGTCATTGACGCCACGCTCGCGGAGATTGAGAGTGGTCACTACGAAGAGATTTCGATTGACCGTATCGTGCGCAAGGTCTCCGGATCTCGCGCGACGATCTATCGACTGGTTCCGGGCGGCACAACGTCGCTGCTGGAACTGTGTGCCGAACGCGAGGCGTCGCGGGTCTACGCCGCCGTCGTCGTGGCGATGAGTGCCGAAAGTCAGTTGCACCAGGGGCTCCTCGCCGGCTTAACGACGTTGTGGCACCACCTCGACTCTCACGAGGCGCTGCGACGGGTCGTTGAGGTCAATCCGGAGTTCTTGCTTCGACGCCTGCGCTTCAACGAAGCGGCGAGAACCTTCGGGGCGGCCTCATCGGCGGTCGAGCCACTTCTGCGCCGTTGGCTCCCGAGTGATCAGGCGAACCGCGTGGCCGAATGGCTCATACGAATTGTCGTCTTGTACTGGAACTCGCCATCGGAGCTCGTGGACGTCAGTGATCCGGCCTCCGTCGCCCGCTTCTACGGTCGTCATATGGCTCCCGGCGTGGAAAAGATTCTGGCTTCCGTCACGGCGTGAGGCTGTGGTACAAAAGAGGAAGGTTTTAGAGGGGGAAACGATGACACAACTCGAGAGCAATCTGGACGACGCCACGCAGGTGATGCAGTCCAACATGCAGATCATCGGTCGTGACGAAATTAACGACATGGAGGCCATCTTCGCCCTCGTCGGCGCGGTCGACGAGAAGGGTAGTCACGCCGTCGTTGACAACTGCCCCGCCCTCTTCACGTGGGACTACGAAAAGGGCTTTCGCCCCGCCCTCGACAAGCTCTACGAAAAGGCCAAGCGCTCCCAGTGGAATGGCTCCACGGACCTCGACTGGTCGACACCGGTGGATCAAGAGAAGCTTGCTCACCAGGCCTACGTGGACGGCAGTCGCGGACCTCTCGCGGCGGCCTCTCTCGATGGCACCGCGCTTGCTACGTGGGGCGAAAAAGAGTGGGTGACGCTCAATATGGAGTACCAGAACTGGATGCTGAGCCAGTTCATGCACGGCGAGCAGGGCGCACTCCTGTGCACGGCGAAGATTGTGGAAACGGTGCCGTGGATCGACGCGAAGTACTACGCCGCCACACAGGTGATGGACGAGGCGCGTCACGTGGAGGTCTTCTCCCGCTACCTCGACTCGAAGTTGTCGGGTCACTATCAGATGAACGGTCACTTGGGACTACTGCTCGACGACATCGTGGCCGACTCGCGGTGGGATATGACGTACCTCGGAATGCAGATCATGGTCGAGGGTCTGGCTTTGGCGGCCTTTGGCTTCATGCACTCGACGACGCAAGAGCCCCTCTTGAAGCAGTTACTGCGCTACGTCATGGCCGACGAGGCGCGCCACGTCGCCTTTGGTGT
>CAXBRG010000154.1:0-3620 GCA_963977995.1 uncultured bacterium
CACTGCCCACGAGACGAACAGAAGTAATACGCCCCCGAAGGAGTTCGTCAATCGTAGATGTGCGTAAAGAGGCTAACGCCGGACGTGCGGACTCCAAACCGGCAAATGCGGGGGCGGCGTACCACACCACTCGATTCACCAGCTGATCCCTCATCGCCGGGCCGACCACCCCGGGACCGCCCTCCACTAACACTTGGACGACACCACTCGCGCCCAGCTCATCAAGAAGATCGGCCAGCGGACCGTGGTAGGAGCGCGCCGGTTGCACTTTCGCGCCGTCGGGAATATCACCGAGAACGATTCTCTGCGGCTGCGCTACCACGCCATCAATCCGCGCCGTCAGTGCTGGATCGTCGGCTCGGACTGTTCCAGCGCCCACAATGACCACTTGCGAGTCGGCACGCAGTTCGTGACCGTCACGCCGAGCCTCCGATGACGTAATCCACTGACTGGAACCGTCGTTCATCGACACGGCGCCATCCAGCGTTGACGCCACTTTGGCCACTACGTACGGTCGCCCGGTCTGGCGATGATGGAGATACGGGCGCAGTGAGTATTCACAGTCCTCATCGTTGTCAACGAGAACCTCTATGCCGGCCGCTCGGAGCTCCTCCACGCCTCGTCCACGTACTCGGTGATCAGTATCGAGGACGCCAATCACCACGCGCCGGATTCCGGCGTCGATAACAGCCTGAGTACACGGACCCGTCCGACCCGTGTGGCAACACGGTTCGAGAGTGACGTACAGAGTTGCTCCCCGGGCCTTTTCACCCGCGTGGGCGATGGCCACCACTTCGGCGTGGCGGCCGCCGGGCGGTTCGGTCGAGCCTTCACCAACGACGCTGCCATCGGGTGCCATGATGACGGCTCCAACCCACGGGTTGGGCGGGGTCTGACGCCGGACGGCGTCACCGAGAATGCGTGCTCGCTCTAGCAAACGAACAACGCCTAGCTCGCAATCGCGCGCCGAAGTTCGGCAGCGGCGCGCAGCGGATCGAGCTGCCCGAAGATCGCATTTCCGGCTACGAAAACATTGGCTCCGTGATGCGCGGCGATGGGTGCCGTAGTGGTATCGATGCCACCGTCAACTTCAATATCAACGGCCAGTCCTCGGTCCGCAATGGCTGCCTTCGCGGCCGATACCTTGGGCATCACGTCACCAATGAACGACTGTCCTCCAAAACCGGGGAAGACGGTCATCAGCAGCAACAGGTCAATCTCTTCGAGAAACGGCTCCACTGCGTCAAAGGGCGTGTCGGGATTCGCCGCGAGGCCGACGCGCATCCCGAGTTCACGACACTGACGGAGTAGTGCCTGCGTACCACCCACTTCAACGTGAACCGTACAACCGTCAGCTCCCGCCTTGGCAAACGCCTCGAGATAACGGCCCGGCTCGGTCATCATTAAGTGGCAGTCAAAGAACTTTGTGCTGTAGGGACGAAGGCTGCGAACAACGGGAGGACCGATTGTGAGATTGGGGACGAAGTGACCGTCCATGACGTCAACGTGGAGCCAATCGGTTTCATCATTCACGGCAGTCACCGCACCTGCGAGCGACCCGAAATCCGCCGAAAGAACCGATGGGGCGATGCGTATTTCCCCCGTTGAACCCGGATGTACCCGCTCCATAGAGTCAGACTAGGTGGGATTGACGGACTGCCACGCCATGAGATCGTGGCGCTGCACGCCTCGCCACCACTCCGCCGCCGTCATCACGCGGCTACCGGCCGGTTGAATCTCGAGAATTTCTAGCGCTCCGTCGGACAACCCGAGAAAGAGACCCGAGGTGTACTCCACCGCACCGGCAGCGACGGGAGCGTCCGCAACTTTTGCCCGCACAATGCGAGCAGTTTTGCCCCCCAACTCAATGCGGGTTCGTTCGAGGCGCACGCGCCGTGCGGCGGCACTCACCGACATATTCGGTTCGATGCGAAAGTCCTCGGCCGTGAGCTTGTCGGCGTAGGTCGGATCTCCAATCTGTGGCCTCGCCTCCACATGAGGCCACGCGGAGAGGACCTGAGACAGCAGCGATGCGCCCCGTTCGGCCAAGTCAGCCATCAACTCACTGCTCGTGTGATCAGTGATGACCACTCGCTCTTCGGCGTACACCGGTCCAGTAT
Source organism: uncultured bacterium (assembly GCA_963977995.1). Lineage (GTDB taxonomy): Bacteria > Actinomycetota > Acidimicrobiia > Acidimicrobiales > RAAP-2 > RAAP-2. The sequence goes on from CAXBRG010000154.1 coordinate 2,121, forward strand.
CAAGCGAGGGCTCAATGCCCATAACCGCCACGCCAGTTTCGGTATCTCCGGCCAGAATGGCGCGCTCCACGGGTGCCGCACCACGCCAACGGGGCAAGAGAGAAAAGTGAACGTTCACCATCGCGCATCGCTCTAAGAGAGCCGCGGGAATGATTCTCCCGTAGGCCACCACGATGACCAATTCACAGTCATCCACCCGCAAGTCATCGAGTCGATACGACGTTGCGATATTGAGTTCGATTGCTCGTTGCGCCACGGGCGTGCCAGTCGGCGTGTTGCCTCGTCCTCGACGGCGGTCCGGTCGAGTGACGACCTGGACGATGTCGTGCCCATCGGTGACGAGTCGATCCAATATGGTTGCCGCAGGTTGAGGCGAACCAAGAAAGGCGATCTTCATCGATCCCCGAACAGGCTCCGTAGTCCGTCGGGATCACGAGCAGGCAGATCGAGGGCACGCCGTCGCAGCTCTTTTTTCGCCTGCTTCTTTTGATCATCCGTCAAACGTTCGACGAGCAAGATACCGTCGAGGTGATCCATTTCGTGTTGGAAAATTCGACCTTCGAATTCGTCAGTTTCTATAGAAATCTCATTGCCCTCGAGGTCGAAGCCCACAAGGAAAATCTGATTAGGGCGCGTAATCTCCCACGAGAGACCGGGAACACTGAGGCATCCCTCTTCGTACGTCCACTCACCATCTGACTCCACGATGCGAGGATTGATCACCACCACCGGGCCGTCGCCCTTGTCGTAGACGAACATGCGCTTTTGAACACCCACTTGATTCGCAGCCAGGCCCACGCCGGGGGCTTGGTACATCGTCTCGATCATGGTCTCCGCGAGCGAGGCAATCGACCCGTCGATATTCTCCACTTCTCGAGCGACCGTATTGAGTACCGGGTCGCCGTACGTGCGGATGGGCATCGTTGTCATCAGTTCCACGCTACCTGGTTATCGAATTGCGAGCCTCATGGCACCAGATGGTCGGGCGGCGCGGGCCAGTAGTTCTCGCAGTGCGGCGTGACTCTCCGCGGTCACACACCACCTATCCCCCATGTGGATGACCTCAACGCCAGCGTCGCGAAGGGCCTCGGCATAGTGCGCTCCCCCCGCGCCGCCAATATCGGCGACCGCTCGGAATGGTGGGAGTTCGAGCAGTTGGGCGGTCTCAACTTCGTGGCGGGAAATTGCTTCGAAGTCAACGCGCGTAATCGCAGAAAGGACGTCATCGTCTCCACGCCGTGTCTGCAGGACCACCCGCCCGACCCCGTTGCGGCGAGGCCCCACCATCCGTCCGGCTTTCGCGACGGCGTAGATTGCGTCGCGACGTGCTCGCTCGCGTTGCCCGAGAAGATACTGATCAAAGTCAACGAAAACCACCACGCCCGTCCGGCGGACGAGGCGAAAAATGGCCTCGGTGCCCACAACCACGGTCGTGGACTCGGGAATCTCGGTAGTACGAGCCGTCACTTCGGCGACGGGTCGACCCAGTTGCAGCGCGAT
>CAXBRG010000155.1:0-3606 GCA_963977995.1 uncultured bacterium
CGTGTGCTCTTCCGATCTTGCAAAAGAGAAGCTGCGGGAAAAAGAGGCAGCTCGCAAGGCCCGAGAAGCCGAGCAATTGCGCAAGCAGCGCGAGAAGGCTGCCGAGATAGCCAAGAAGCAGCGCGAGAAGGAAGCGGCCGAGCAGGCCAAGCGTCGCGAAATTGAGGAGCGAGATCGCGCCAACGAGCTCGAGCGCCTTCGTCGCCTCGAAGAAGAGCAACGCCAGGCTGAAGCGGAGCGCCAGCGCCGAGAAGCGGAAGAGCTGGCCCGAGCCAAGGCGGCGGAAGAGCTGGCCCGCAAGCGGACCTCAAAACCCTATGGCAACGAACGGGCCTTCCTCGACGAAGTAAAGAGTCTGTTGTTGCAGGCCCGTGAGGAAACGCAACTAACTGTCGACTCCCTCAATGCACGTGCTGAGGAACTGCTCGTTGATCGTCAACACGTGGAGTTTGACGGTGACTCCAACATGGACGTTGGGTCTGACTTTGAACGTGAACAGTGGAAAGAGCAGGCGGAGCGTTCGGCGGAGACCATTCGAGAGATCGATGTAGCCCTCACTCGTGTGGCCGACGGGACCTATGGGCGCTGCGATGACTGCTACGGTCCGATCCCGAAGGAACGGCTACGGTCACAACTCCCGGTGTTTTTGTGCGTGGACTGTCGTCGTCAACGACCCTGGGACTAACGACGCCCGCATCACCCTGGAACGTCGCATCAGCGACTCTGGTGGTTGATGCCGTCACGAAGAGCGTGGCGCAACGGTTCTGGACGCCGCCCGGTACCACTGTCGGTCCGCTGCACTTTGAGGTCACCGCGAATCAAGGGGTGTCGTTTTCGTGGTTGTCAGGATCCTCTCCGATTCTGCTCGGAGTGTTGACCGTCGCAGTGTCACTGGCGCTGGTGGGGCTTGGTTTCTTCGTCGCTCGTGGTCTACCGTCACTGGGCTGGGGACTCATCGTGGGGGGAGCGGTCGGGAACATCGCCGATCGCATTGGTCTGCCTACTCACCACGTTGTCGACTTCATCGGCTACGGAAATTTCTTTGTGGGCAATGTCGCCGATGTCGCACTCGGTGTGGGGGTTAGTGTTCTCGGCGTGAGATCACTACGGCGCCAGGCGATATTTCGATGAGTGACGATGACGTTGTCGAATTTGCGTCGGCGAACAGCTTGGATGTCGTTGTCCCGCATTCTCTCGCGGGAGTTCGCGTCGATCGTGCCGTCTCACTTCTCACGGGACTCTCACGCAGCGATGTCAGCTCGTTGGTCGACACGGGCCGGATCACGGTGGATGGACGAGTCGTCGTCAAGTCGTCGTTGACACTCAGTGAAGCGCAGCATCTCGTCGCCGTCCTACCGGACGACGACGATGGCGTAGTGCGAGCGGATGAGACGGTGCCGGTCGACGTCGTCCTGGAGGATCCCCATTTCATCGTGGTAAATAAGCGTCCCGAGCAGGTGGTGCATCCGGGCGCTGGTCGCTCGGACGGGACTTTGGTGGCAGGCGTCGTCGCCCGATATCCCGAAGTTCTCGAACTCGTCACCGAGGGACTCTGCGAGGCACTGCGACCGGGGGTCGTACATCGCCTGGATCGAGGAACATCCGGTCTTTTGCTCTTTGCCCGGACACCGGAAGGGTTCGAGTCCCTCTCGATGCAGCTCGCCGAACGGTCGATGGGGCGAACATACCTTGGGCTCGTGGAGGGTCACGTGACGGAGGAGCGAGGGGTCGTGGACGCCCCGATTGGTCGCAGCGTGCGAGTGCCCACCATGATGGCGGTCAAGTCCGATGGCCGACCGGCACGAACCGGCTACGAAGTGGTCGAGCGGTTGACGAAACCACGACCACTCACGCTCCTGCAACTCCGTCTCGAAACGGGCCGTACTCATCAGATTCGCGTGCACCTCTCGGCGATTGGTCACCCCGTCGTCAATGACACGCGCTACGGACAACGACGCGACAAACGACTGCCCGACGAGAGATTTTTTCTCCACTCAGCCAGTGTGGCCTTTGACCATCCCGTGACCGGCGAACGCATGAGCGCAACGGCACCACTGCCCGACGACCTCGCCGCGCTGGTAGCAACCGGCGACTAAACGTTTTCGTGCAGTGCAATGACGCCCTGGTTGTCGCGGAGAGCCTCGAGCGCCTCTTCCTCGGCGCGGCGGACCCGACGTACTCCAATGTCGAGCTTTTGTGCCGTGGCCTGGAGTGACATCGGCGTCGCGCCATTCAGTCCGTAGCGCAACGTCAAAACGTCGCGCTGGAGGTCGGTCAGGTTTTGCATTGCGCCTTGCAGTTGGTCGCGGACCATCGATCCCTCGATGTTCTCGACCCAACCATCATCGTCACCGCCCACGAGTTCACCGAGTGTGGTCGTTGAATCGGAACTAGCCGGTTGATCGAGGCTGGCCGTGACGAACGGCAGGTTTTCGAGGTGGAGGCGCTGAGCCCCCGTAATCCCGGTCGCCTCGTAAATCTCCTCATCGGTCGGTCGCCGACCGAGGGTTGACGTGAGTTCGGACGTGGCGGCCTCGAGGCGTTGTAGCTGCTCGCCGACCTCGAGGGGAATGCGAATCGTTCGTCCGTGTTGCTGAACGGCTCGCTGCAACGATTGACGGATCCACCAGGTGGCGTACGTAGAAAATTTGAACCCGCGTTCCGGTTCAAACTTCTCGACGGCTCGCATGAGTCCGAACGTGCCTTCTTGTAGTAGGTCGGCCATATCGACACCACGGTCTTGGTAGCGCCGGGCCCAGTGAATGACCAATCGGAGGTTTCCGGCGATCATCTGCTTCTTCGCTTCGGCGTCTCCGTTTTGAACGCGCTTCGCCAGTTCGACTTGTTCGTCGTAGTTCGGCATCGGGTAACGATCGAGATCGCGCATGAATAGCGCGAGCATGTCGTTCGATGAACTGCCTGAGCGGCGGGGGGAATTGCTCACAGACTTCTCCTTCGAATCTCGTTACTGCACCACACGGTCCAGGGACCTGTCCCGATAATCCACTATCGGTATGGTGAGAAGTTACCACTCAGTAACTACGCCGGTGCGACAACGGTCCGATTCTCAGGAAATTCTTATTTTCCTGCTGTTTCTGCCCTAATTCCTCGAGCCCGGCGAACCATGTCGGCCAGGGTGTAGGAGTTCAAATGCTCGGCCATGTGGCTCCCCACCTCAGCCCAGACGGCGAGGAGCGCGCACTGCCCCTCATGGTCACACGCCCCGTCGGTGTGGGGTTCCCCGAAGTCGCCGGCGACGATCGGACCATCGACTGCAGCGACAATCTCAGCGAGCGTCAGGCTGTCGGGCGTGCGGGCCAGCAGGTAGCCCCCACCAACTCCCCGTTTGGAGATGACGATTCCGGCCCCCTTTAATGACAAAAGGATTTGTTCTAAATAGGGCTGGGGGAGCCCAGTTCTTTCCGCGATATCGCGGACCGACGTGGGGCCATCGCTGTCGGCGTGTAGCGCCAAACTGAGGAGGGCGCGACTTGCGTAATCGCCACGGGTCGACACTCTCACGCGAAAATCCTACCAATTTGGTCACGATTTCCTCGAGAGGTGCATCACGTGTAGCGGGAAGGTGGCACACTTCACCTATGACTT
>CAXBRG010000156.1:0-3561 GCA_963977995.1 uncultured bacterium
CCCGCCGCCACCCTGGAAGTCACCGATGGCTCGGAGGACCTCAAGGCGCGCCGGATGCGCGACGATGACCCGTCGCTGCTGGAAACGCGCCCGCCGGTGGTCACCATCATGGGCCACGTGGACCACGGCAAGACGAGCTTGCTCGACGCCATCCGCAGCACCAACGTGACGGCGTCAGAGCATGGCGGCATCACCCAGCACATCGGCGCCTATCAGGTTCGCCTGAAGGACGGCCAGCGCGTGACGTTCCTCGACACGCCCGGCCACGCCGCGTTCTCGGCCATGCGCGCCCGCGGCGCCAACATCACCGACATCGTCATCCTGGTCGTGGCCGGCGACGACGGCGTGATGCCGCAGACGATCGAGGCGATCAAACACGCCAAGGCCGCCGAAGTGCCGATCATCGTGGCCGTCAACAAGATTGACAAGGCCGACGCCAATCCCGATCGAGTGCTCCAGCAGGTTGCGGAGCACGGACTCGTTCCCGAGAAGTGGGGTGGCGAGACCATCGTCGTCGAGATCTCGGCGCTGCAACGTCTCGGTATTGATGATCTCCTCGAGCAGATTTTGCTCGTCGCGGAGTTAGAGGAGCTCACCTCTCGCAAGGAGGGCCGTGCGGCCGGTACGGTTCTCGAAGCCAATTTGGAAGTCGGTCGAGGTCCCGTGGCGACGGTCATGGTGCAAAAGGGTCAGCTCAAGTTGGGCGACCACATCGTGGCGGGAGCCGCGTGGGGCAAGGTCAAGGCCCTCGTGGACGACAAGGGTCGCCAAGTGAAGGTGGCCGGTCCGTCCACTCCCGTGCAGGTCTTGGGATTCTCCGAACCACCCAACGCGGGTGACGAGGTGCGTGTTGCGAGCGACTCGGGACAGGCCCGTACGTTGGCCGAAGCTCGGGCACAGCGAATTCGCACGACGGGACACATTCCCATCGCCGGTACGGGTGCTCGACTCGAAGATCTGTTCGAAGCCATTCAGCGTGGCGAGACGGCGACGTTGAACGTGGTCCTCAAAGCCGACGTGCAAGGTTCGCTCGAAGCGTGCACCGAGTCGCTACGCAAACTCGAGCGCGACGATGTCAAGTTGGCCATCGTGCACCGCGGCGTGGGCGGCATCACCGAGAACGACGTGCAGCTCGCCAAAGCCGCGAACGCCACGATTATTGGATTCAACGTCCGTCCCGATCGCCGTAGCCGTGATATGGCCGAGCGTGAAGCGGTCGAGATTCGCACCTACGAAATCATCTACAAGTTGATTGAAGAGATTCAGTCGGCCATGCTCGGTCTGTTGGCGCCCGAATTCGAAGAGGTCGTCACCGGCGAAGCCGAGGTGCGCGAAGTCTTCCGTATTCCCAAGATCGGAGCAATCGCCGGGTGCTACGTCCGCGAGGGAACGATCACGCGCGGAACGAAGGTTCGCTTCCTGCGTGAGGGCACCATCATTTGGAAGGGCTCCATCACGTCGCTACGTCGCTTTAAAGACGATGTCCGTGAAGTGCAGTCGGGCTTCGAGTGCGGTATCGGGTTGTCCGACTACCAGGACCTGAAGGACGGCGACATCATCGAAACGTACGAAGAGCGCGAAATCCCGAGAACGGCCTAAGCCGTGTCGAACCGGTCGGGCGGTCACCCGTACCCTCGCAGTGCTCGCGTCAATGAGATTTTGCGTGAGGTCATCAGCGACGCCATCGTGCGCTTGGAGGACGAAGACGATCGACTCGGACTCCTCACCGTGACGGGCGTCGAGACCTCGCCCGACTTGCGACACGCCACCGTGTTCTTCGACTCGCTGCCCCCCGAGGCCCGTGAGGTGTTGGAGGAGTATCGCGTGGAGATCCAGGCGGATGTCAACGTCCAAACGCGCCTCAAGCGCACGCCCAAGCTCACGTTCCTCGCCGACCCCGCTATCGCCGCGGGTGGTGCGGTGGAAGATGCCCTGCGACGCCTCCACGACGAGGATGAGTAAAGCGCACGGGGTTCTCCTCGTCGACAAGCCCTCGGGGTGGACGAGCCACGACGTGGTGGCCAAGCTGCGCGGGATTCTGGGCGAACGCCGCATCGGGCACGCCGGAACCCTGGACCCCATGGCGACGGGACTGCTCGTCGTGGCCGTTGGTCCCTGCACTCGTCTCTTGCAGTTTGCGACGGCTGCGAATAAGACCTATTCGGGTACGGTGCGCTTTGGCATCGCCACCGACTCGCTCGACGCCGACGGCGTCGAAGTCATGCGTGCACCGGTCCCCGATCTCACGGTGGACCGCGTGAACGCCGTGGCCCACACTTTTCTCGGTGAGGGCTCACAGGTGCCGCCCATGGTGTCCGCGTTGAAGGTGAACGGCACGAAGCTCTATGAACTCGCCCGTGACGGACACGTCATCGAGCGCGCGCCCCGTCCGGTCACCGTGCATTCCTTTGAGGTCGTCGCGGGGGAGGGCACCGACTGGCACTTCACCGTGAGCGTGTCCGCGGGGACGTACGTGCGGGTCCTCGCCGCCGACCTCGCCGAACGTCTCGGGACCGTGGGTCACCTCACCGTGCTTCGTCGGCTTGCGAGTGGGACATCGCAGGTCAGCGATGCTCTTACTCTTGAACGCATCGCTGAACTGAAGGCCGCCGCACTTCGGCCCGCTTCATTTCTCGTCAATCATCTTCCCGCTCATGACGTCGACGACGATGAAGTGCGGGCACTGCGTCACGGCAAGCAAGTGGAGTGTCGCGGGGGAGCCGACCGTGTCGTCGCACTGTCGCACGGCGAGGTCGTGGCGATCCTCGAACGCCGCGACACGCGCTATCAGCCGATCGTGGTTCTCCCGACGGACTCCTAAGGTTTGAGTAATGCGACCAGTACCCGTTGATGCTCCGTGGCGCCACGACACCGGAGCGGTGGTGGCGATTGGCGTCTTCGATGGCGTGCACCGTGGGCATCAGCACGTCATCAATCAGACGGTGGAGCTGGCGCGCGCCCGGGGACTCCGGAGCGTTGTCGTCACCTTCGACCCGACCCCCGCGGAAGTGCTCGCTCCCGACCGGGCACCCAAACTGTTGACTCTGATTGACGAGCGCGCTGACTATATGAAATCACTCGGTGTCGACGAGGTGCGGGTCGTGGAGTTCACTCCCGCGACGTCGCGAGAGGAGGCTCGAGACTTTGTGGCCCGCGCCCTCGTTGGTCACTGTCGAGCGAAGGTGATTGTCGTCGGTGAGGACTTTCACTTTGGAAAAGATCGCGGGGGTAACGTCACCACGCTGACGGAGTGGTCGGCCGTCGATGGTTTCGAGACGGTGGCCGTGGCGTTACGTGGCGATGGTGAGAGATTTAGTTCGACGCGAATTCGCACTCTGCTGACCAACGGCGACGTGGCCACAGCGGCCGACATTTTGGGCCGACCCTTCGCCTACGCCTCGGTGGAGGTAGTCCACGGCGATGCCCGCGGTGGCGCGGAGCTCGGGTACCCCACGGCCAACATCGCCCCATCGCCACGACTTATTCGCCCGGCGCTCGGTATCTACGCCGGCCGAGCTCGACTCGCCGATGGGCGCCAGTTCGCCGCCGCGATCTCGGTGG
>CAXBRG010000157.1:0-3532 GCA_963977995.1 uncultured bacterium
CACATGGCGATTGTTGCGTATCTCAAATCCGAGTATTCGATGGGTCACGGACACGCCAATGCTCTTGTCGCGTGGACTCTTGCGGGCAATATCGCACCCTCGTAGCTAGTGCTCCCTGTCGCTCAGTTGAACGCATTTCGGTAATGATGGGGTGATGAGACTCCGCCTCGCCCTTCTCCTCACCACCCCACTGTTTCTCGTTTCGGCGGCGGGCGTTGCATCAACCGCTCACGCCGGAGATGTGACACCCGCAATGCGTTTCTCGGCCTGTCCCCCCGCTAAGTACGGCGTCAACTTCGAGTCACCCAAGATTCCTAGCGGCGCAAAGACGGTAGCGCTCACATTTGACGACGGCCCCGGCTACGACGCCGAACAGATCATGTCAATTCTGAAGTCCTACGGGATTCGCGGGACCTTCCTCAACAATGCCAACACCCATTTCGACACGCTCAAGAGCATGCTCGCTCAGGGTTTCTTACTCGGAAGTCACACTGCCTCACATCACAACATGAGCGGAGCTCCGTGGGCCACGCAAGAAAGTGAGTTCACTCGCCTGATTCGTTGGCAACAAGGACAAACTGGAACGACCCCCTGCGTCTTTCGCCCACCGTACGGGGCGTACGACGGCAACACCGTCCAGTTGGCCTACAACAAGAACGAGACCTTCTACATATGGAACGCGGGAACCGGCGACTGGATGGCTGAAGGGAGTGGCTCGGAGTATTGGATTAACTACATCGCCAGCTCCGCAACCAATCTCTCGTTGCGAACCCACAACGCCAACATCTTGTTGCACGATCAGCTGCGGCATATGCCCGCCACCGTGGCGTCCCTGCCCATCATCATCAAGAGACTGAAGGCGCACGGTTACGTATTTATTGACCTTCTCGGTCGGACCGGCCCTCCGGGAGTCTGTGGACCACCCAACGTGGCAACGCCCAACGCCACCGCGACGACTCTGGCGAGTGGCGCCACACTCGCGAGTGGCGACTCTCTGACGAGTCCCAACGGACAGTTCACTCTCACAATGCAGAGCAATGGCAACCTCGTGTGGCGAATTACCGGTGGTCGCACTCTCTGGACATCTCGAACAAGTGGCCACTCTGGTGCCGTCGCCGTCATGGAGGGCGACGGCGTACTGCGAGTAAAAGATGGTTCCGATGTTCTGTGGTCCTCGTCGAATAGTGGCACTTCCGGTGACGCGCTGTCGCTGCAGTCCAACGGTCAGATGGTCGTTGGTACCACGTGGTCCAGTCGGACTCTGTACACCTCACTTCAGCCGGGCGACGTCTTGCGAAGTGGTTGGTACGTCTCGTCCGAGAATCGTCGATGCCGTGCCACTATGGGAGCGACGGGCAATATCGCCGTCACCGACGCCACTGGTCAGGTGCTCTACGACAACCAAGTGGCACTGGGGCCGAACGCCACCAGCACCCTGTTGTTCTCGGGTGAGTTCGTCACACGATCGGCCGGCGGCTCACTGGGATTCACCACGTGGACAACGGGACGGCCTCACGACTACGTGACGGTCACCAACAGTGGTCGCCTCGCGGTCATTGGCAACTCGACGAAGACTTTGTGGTCGACCCAGTAGATCAGCGCTGTTCGACTAAATCGAGATAATCGTCTCGCCACAGGTCAAAAAACTCTTCGGGTAGTAGTACGGCGTGCGTCGGTTCCAGGGCTTCGACGAAGGCCCGTTCGTGAGACACAGCGATGATGGTTCCCGACCAGCCGCGCAACATCTCCCCCACGGCGATGACCGACGCCGGGTCGAGGTTGTTTGTCGGTTCGTCCAAGATCAAGAGGTTGGCTTCGCTGGCCGCCAGCATGGATAAGGCCAGTTTGGCCCTCTCACCACCCGACAACGTGTCCGGAGTTTGATGGGCCGCGCTCCCCTTGAGACCAAACGCTCCCAGGAGTGCACGGCGTTGCACCTCCGTCTGGACCGTGGCGTCCGCCAGATGCTCCAGAGCGGTCTTTGACATATCCAGCTGCTCGTGTTCCTGCGCGAAATAACCGCGAGTCACGTTCGCTCCGAGACGCACCACGCCACTTTGTAAGTGTTGAGTGCCGGCGAGGCACCGAAGGAGTGAGCTCTTCCCCGCTCCATTACGCCCCACGATCAAAATGCGGTCTCCGCGACGAGTGATGAAGTTGGCGTTCTTGAGGACTACGTGGTCGCCATACGCCACGGACACCTGCGTTGCTTCCAGAGGAACGTCGCCGCTGCGAGGTGGTTGCGGCAGGCGAAAGCGGACCTTTTTCTCTCGCTCCGTCACTTCGACGCGTTCGCTCTTCATTCGCTCCACGCGGTTGTCCAACACTTTTGCGAGCCGCGCGCGCTTCTCGGTCTGGCCTCGCATGGAATCGGCCAAGGTTTTCAGTCGTGTGATATCGGCATCTTGGCGGGCCGCCATTTTCTCTTCGCCCGAAATCACAATTTCTTCTTGTTCGACAAACTTGCTGTAGTTCCCCTTGTAGTCGCGCAGTCGCCCCTCCCGAAGACTGAGAACACGATCAATGGACTTATCGAGGAGTGGCAAGTCGTGGCTGATCACCAACAGAGTTCCCGTGAATCGCTCCAGTTCATCGAAGAGCCAGCGCTTGGCTGATTTGTCGAGGTGGTTAGTCGGTTCGTCCAACACCATGGTCGACGGGTTTTCGTACAAGATTCTCATAATGTCCACGCGACGACGCTGCCCACCTGAGAGAGCGCTCAGATCCTCGAGGAGATACTCTTCCTCGAGGCCGAGGCCGGCGGCGAGTCGGGCTACTTCCGACTCTGCTTCGTAGCCACCGCGGGTCCGAAACTCCTCTTCGATGGAGGTGAACCTCTCAATATTTTCTGGGGTCGGGTCGGTGGCCATCGCATCACGGGCGTGGTGCATATCGGCGTCAAGTCGGTCCAGGCCGCGGGCCGACAACACGTGCGACAGACCAATCGGCTCAACGCCAAGTCCGCCGGGAACGGGCTCTTGCGGGAGGTGCGCCCAATGCCCATGGCGCTGCGCTGACCCCGTCACCCGCAGGTGTTCCCCACCCTCGCCCAAAATCACGGAGAGCAGGGTGGACTTACCAGCTCCGTTCCGACCGACGATGCCAACCTTCTCACCATCACCAATGGTCAGTGATGTGGGGGTGAGGAGCTGACGAGTGCCGATCTCAATAGTGAGATCGCGAAGGATGAGCATTAGTTGCCGAGAACCTCCGCGGCCTCATGCAGGGAATCGCGAAAATCCGGATGCGCAATGTCGGCGAGCGCATGTGCTCGCTCTTGGACCGTGGCACCTCGCAGATCCGCGATACCAAACTCCGTCACCACGAGACCCGTGTGGTGTCGTGGTGTGGCAACAACCGAACCAACTGGGAGGTGCGGTGTAATGCGACTTTCAACCACTCCGTTGACCTCGATAGTCGATCGCAAGCAAATGAAAGAAATATCGTCAACGTCAAGGTCGGTACCGGCGACAAAGTCCTCGTGACCACCAACACCGGAAATCTGACGGCCCGCAACTGAGTCCGCGACGAC
>CAXBRG010000158.1:0-3508 GCA_963977995.1 uncultured bacterium
TGTTCAAAAATCAGACGAGGGGTTCGGGTACGCCGCAACGGATCTCGCGGCGGTCCGTCAGCGAGTGGCCGAAGTGCACGCTGACGAAATTCTCTACGTCGTCGGAGCGCCCCAGGCACAGCACTTCGCGATGGTCTTTGCAACGGCGCGGGCCGCAGGGTGGCTACCCGAGAGCGTGCGGTGCGAGCACATTGCCTTCGGCAACGTCCTCGGTAGTGACCGCAAGATGTTCAAGACTCGCTCGGGCGAAACGGTGAAATTAATCTCCCTGATCGACGAGGCGGCCGATCGTGCGACCGCTGCTCTCGCGAGTCGAAATCCCGATATGCCGGAGGACGAGCGCCGCGCCCTCGCCCTTGATCTGGCCCGCGCCGCAGTGAAGTACGCCGACTTGTCCAACGAACGCCAGAAGGATTACGTCTTTGACCTGGATCGGATGGTGGCCTTCGAGGGAGATACCGGGCCGTACCTCTGTTACGCCCACGCGCGGATACGTTCAATTCTTCGTCGCGTTGACGGCGATCTTCCCCGCGAGGTGACGAACTTCACGTTCGCCGAACCGGCGGCCCGCGCACTCGCGCTCGGCGTGCTGGGATTTCCCGAAGCGCTCACCGCCACTCTCAATACGACCCAGCCCCATCGCCTCTGTACGTATCTCTTCGACCTCGCTCAACGGTTCACCTCCTTCTACGAGGCGTGCCCCGTCGTGACGAGCGAGGGAGCGATACGTGCCGAGCGTCTCACTCTGTGCGTCGCGACGGCCCGAGTGTTGGAGATTGGTCTCTCCCTCTTAGGCGTACGCGCCCCCGAGCGGATGTAGGCGACTGGAGTGTTCCGGAGGGTCTCGGTAGCGTGACGAGCATGGGGGTTCGACGACGGATCGTGGCAACGGTGCTGATGGTGAGCGTCGCCCTCACGAGTGTGGCGAGCGCCGCTGTGACCGCGACATCTCGACAGCAACAAGCCGTCACGGACTCACTGGGCACGGCGAGTGCCTCCGCAGCGGTGCGAAACAGCCTGAACGATCTCGCGAACGACTCCATGGAGAACACCACGTTGTTCGACACCTGCAAGCTGGCGGTGTCGTGTTCGTGGGGCTCGGGAAGCTCGTGGGTCGCTCTCTACGGTGATTCGCACGCCCCGATGTGGGCGTCGGCCCTGGTGCCCGCTCTCACGGCCAAGGGTCTTCGCGTCGCGATGAACTGGTTGCCGGGATGCACCCCCGCGCATCTAGCGGTGCAGAGTCCCTCCGCGGCGTGCACGACCACCTGGCGATCGACGGCGGAGAAGTTCGTCACCCTCGCGAAAAAGAAGCCGGTCGCCGTGATCTTGGTGGAGCGCACCTCCGACATCGTCTTAACCAATGGACAGCGTCCGACGTCGACCCAACTGCGGAACGGACTGACGGCAACAATCGACGTGTTTAAGAAGGCGGGCGTCAAGGTCATCGTTCTCGGTGACAACCCGGTGATGATGCCGGGGACGACGCTGAGTCCGACCTATCTGCCGGGCGGCTGCGTATCACTCCACCTCACGTCGTTACGGAGCTGTGACACCTCGCTGAACGCATCGTTGCGGTACACCTTCAGTGCGGCGGAGAAGTCGGCGGCGAACGCCAAGGGCGCCACCTTTATTGACACCACGTCGTGGTTCTGCTCAATCTCATCTCGTCAATGCCCCTCCGTGATCGGCAACTACGTCGCCTACCGTGACGCCGGGCACCTCTCGTTTACCTACGCCGCCACGCTCAGTGGGCTCGTCACCGAGGCCCTCCGCACCCCATTGGGTTTGAAGTAATCGCCCCGTCGTTAGCGTGGAGTGATGCTCCGTCATCTCCACGCCGTTGTTAGTTCTCCTCGTGGTGAGGCGTCGTGGTCACGGCGCGCCCTCACGCACTTCATCGAGGGGTACCAGGCGAAATTTCCCGATGCCACGGTGTCGCTTCGTGACACGTTGACGTTGCCGCACCTCTCGTTCGACGCCCTGCGGGCCGGTCGCACGCCGATTGCCGATCACACGCCCGACCAAGCGGCAGCGTTCGCCCTGCAGGCCGACATCGTGAACGAAGTGGAGCACTGTTCTCATCTGGTCTTCGCTACGCCCATGTGGAACTGGTCGACACCCTCGTCGCTGAAGGCGTGGGTCGATCACTTCGTGAACATCCGGACCTTTTACGGCGCACCGAGTGTGATTGCGGGCAAGCCGGTCACCGTCATCATCTCCTCGGGGGGCCTCTACTCCGAAGGCGTTCAGATGGAGAACGACACCCTGCGCCCGTGGTTCCGCAACTTCTTTGCGCGGCTGGGTGCCACCGAGTTCGAATTTCTCAACTGTGACCCGACCGGTCCCATGGACTGGGGAGGGCTCGACCCGGAGGCCGACGACGCAGCCTGGGCGAAGGTCCGCCGGCAGATTGATGCCCGTCTGGCGACTGTGGAGCGCTAGAGCGACCGCGAGGCTGTACCCCGTTGTCGCTTTCTCACTAGTGTTGGGTCAACAAGCTTCGAACTGAGGGGAATGACATGAAGGTGAAGGCTTCCGTGTTGATGGCGCTCAATGCGCCGTGGACGACTGAAACGATTGATATCGACGAACCGGCATCGGGCGAAGTCAAGGTCAAGATGGCCTTTTCGGGTATGTGCCACTCGGACGAGCACCTCCGCACGGGGGATATTTCGCAAGACCCCCAGGTTCTCCAGTTCCTCTCGGGTCGCGACACGATGTTCCCGATCGTTGGCGGTCACGAGGGCTCGGGCGTTGTCGAGTCGGTCGGTCCCAACGTCACGGGGCTCAAGCCCGGCGATCACGTCGCCGTCTCCTTCGTTCCGAGCTGTGGCAAGTGCGAGTTCTGTGCGTCGGGTCGTCAGTACATCTGTGACCTCGGTGCCTCCACACTCGCCGGTCCCATGATCAGCGACGGCACGTGGCGTCACCACCTGAACGGTGAGAACCTCAACCGGATGGCCCAACTCGGTACGTTCTCCGAGTACATCGTGGTGAACGAAGCCTCTCTCGTGAAGATTGAACCGTGGTACGACCTCCGTGCCGCGGCGCTGATTTCGTGCGGCATCTCGACGGGCTTTGGTTCGGCCGTGAGTCGAGGTGGCGTGAAGCCCGGTGACGTCGTTGCCGTCATTGGCTGTGGTGGCGTGGGTTCGGGCGCGATCCAAGGGGCCGTGCACGCCGGTGCCCGGGCCGTGATTGCAATCGACCTCGAACCGTCCAAGGTGGACCGCGCCTTGAAGATCGGCGCCACGCACGGAGCATCATCGGCTCTCGAGGCGGCCTTTTCATTCATGGGCGAACTGACCCACGGCAAGAACTGTGACGTGGTGATTTTGACGCCCGGTGTTCTCACTGGTGAGCTCATCGAAGAGGCCCGTTCCATTACTGCGAAGGGCGGCACGATTGTGGCGACCGCGATTGCTCCCTACGGTCAAAACGACGTGAAGCTCAACCTGTTCGGTCTTTCGATGTTCAATCAGGAACTCAAGGGAACGGTCTTTGG
>CAXBRG010000159.1:0-3482 GCA_963977995.1 uncultured bacterium
CTCCCTGCGAAATCGTGACGTCGACTTCGCTCCCCTCCTTCACCGCTTCGCCGGACGCCACCGACTGCGTCGCAATCAGTCCTTCGGTCACGGTGGTGGAGTACGAGTGGCCCGTGATCTTTAACGTGAGCTTGAGAGGGCTCAAGGATGCGAGCGCCGCCTCTTGACTCAAACTGGTAATCGTTGGCATCGGGTGCGTGGGGGTAAACCACCCCAAGCCGTAGCCACCACCAACGGTAAGACCCACGGCCAGGACCACAAGCCCCACTGCCGAGCGAACGAGCCGACGGCGGCGCGCGGGTGAGATGGGCCGCGGCTCCTTCACGGGTCGAGGAAGGAGATGGTGATCACCCGTGGCGCGGACCGAGTCAATCCCTTCCGTCAACGTCGACGGCGGAGGTGGCGGTGGGGTCGCCGTGCGCACCGCTTCGGCACTCGGCACTTGAAACCCCAGATTCTTCTTTGGTGGCGTGGGACGCGGCGTCACGATAGAGATGGGTGGCGGCGCCGACGATGCCAAGACGGCCAGCGACCCGGCGACGGCCTGGAGGCGCGAGGTCATGGTGGCGGCGTCGAGACGGAACTGCGCGTCATGGGCCCCCGCCTGCGCCAACACCATGTCGAGAGCTTTGATTTTGGCGTGTTGCGGAAGTGGTGATCCGATTCGCGCCGTCAGCGTTTCGTACGGCGATGGGCGCTGGTGGGCAACTTCCCCGGTCAGTGATTCGAACATGACGAGGGCGAGGGCGTAGACGTCGGTCGAGCCCGTGACGGGTTGTCGCTGCGCCTGTTCGGGTGAGGCGTAGCGTACGTCGGTCGTGGGACCAACGTACGAACGAGCGATCGCGGCAGCCACCCCGAGGTCCGCCAACTTGGCACGATTCTCTCCATCAAAATGAATTGTGAGAGGCGACAACGCCCCATGAACGACGCCACGGGCGTGGGCGTACGCCAACGCATCGGCAATCTCTAAGCCAAAGAGTGCAACGTCAGTTTCGCTCATGAGGCCGCTCGCATCGAGGCGTTGGCGCAAGGAACCACCCGTCGGGAATTCGGTGACGAGATAGGCCCCACCCGCCTCCTCGCCCCAGTCAAAGACCCGCAGAATATGAGGGTGATTCAAGGAGGCGACCTTCGTCGCTTCGTCGCGAAAGGCCGCTAAAAACTCCGTGTCGTTGGCGAGGGAATGAGGTAGTGCGTGAATGGCGACCGGTCGGGTCAGCGAAAGATCGTCCGCCTGAAAGATCTCTGCCGTTGGTGATGACTGGACCAGCGCGGTGAGACGGTACCGGCCGGCCAACGTGTCGCCGGGGGAGAAAGGTGCGCTCATAACGTTCCTACGTTACAAACCACCGTGACACTGCGCCTACGTGGGAATTTCACCGGTCTCCAGGAGTTCGATAAATCGTTCTTGAGGCACAATCGGAATGTCGAGTTCCGTTGCTTTCGACACCTTGCTGGCGCCGGGCGACTCGCCCACCACGACGCAGAAGGTCTTCTTTGAGACACTGCCGGGTGACGTACCGCCGCGCTGCACGACGGCCGCTTCCGCTTCATCTCGACTGAAGCCGTCGAGTGTTCCCGTTACCACGACGGCCTTACCCGTCAACGTTGCGGGTACATCACTCACGACCTGCGGCTCTTCGCACTTCACTCCGGCTGCGAGCAGTCGATCGAGTAGTCGACGATTATCGGCGTCCTCCATGAAGGTCACCACGCTCGCCGCGATGACCGGGCCAACGCCCGGGATGGCACCGATGGCGTCGCTCGAAGCACGACGTAGCGCCTCCAAGGTCGTAAAGGTCTGGGCGAGGGCCCGCGCGGCTACTGGGCCGACGTGGCGGATTCCGAGACCGATCAGTACCCGACTGAGAGGTTGCGTTCGACTCGACTGAATCGCGGTGACCAAACTCGTCGCCGACAGATCGCCCATCCCCTCGAGTTGGGCGAGATTCTCGATCTGCACGTCGTAGAGATCTGCCACATCCCGAATGAGCCCTTCGGTAAGAAGCTGCACGACACGCTGCTCCCCCAGGCCCTCGATATCCATCGCATTGCGCGACGCGAAGTGTTCAATCTGGGCGCGCGTTTGGGCCGGACACGCGGGATTAATGCAGTACGTATCCGACTCCTCCCCCCGGCGAACAAACTCCCCATGGCATTCGGGACACTGGGAGGGAAACTCCCACGGCGGCTGGCGACGCTGGCCTTTCGTGAGCACGGGACCCACAATCTCGGGAATTACGTCACCGGCTTTACGCACAATCACGGTGTCACCGGGACGAATATCCTTGAGGCGAACCTGGTCCTCGTTGTGCAGTGTCGCGAGCGAGACGGTCGAACCGGCGACCACCACCGGTTCCAGCACGGCGTAGGGCGTCGCCCGTCCAGTTCGCCCGACCGAGACCTCGATAGAGATGAGAGTCGTCGTGCACTCTTCGGGTGGGAGTTTGCGCGCAATCGCCCATCGTGGAGCGCGAGAGGTTGAGCCCAGACGTTCACGGTCGAGTAGGTCGTCCACTTTGATGACGACTCCATCGATTTCGTATGGCAGATCGTGACGATGCACCGCGAACCACTCCGCCGCCGCGAGGAGCGCCTCTTGTCCGAGCACGTGCTGCGTCGTGGGCGCCGTGAGAAATCCCCACTCCTCGAGACAGCGGAGTACGTCAACGTGACGGGTTATCGACGCCAACTCGTCGTGACCGTCAACCACCACCATCTGATAGGCGAGAAACTGCAACGGGCGTTGCGCGGTGGCGTGCGGATCCTTCTGACGTAATGAGCCCGCGGCGGTATTGCGGGGATTGGCAAAAAGTTTCTCGCCCGCGGCGGCTTGTCGTCGATTGAGTTCATCGAAGTCCTCGGAACTCATGAAGACTTCCCCGCGAATGTCAATGCGTCCCGCCGACGTCACGGGCAATCGACGGGGCACCGACGCCATCGTTGCCACGTTGGCCGTCACGTCTTCGCCCGTTCGTCCATCGCCACGAGTCGCCGCTTGGATGAACTCCCCGTTCACATACGTCACCGTGAGGGCGAGACCATCAATCTTGGGCTCGACGGAGTATGCCACTTCATCGCGACCCACGCCCTTTTCCACCCGTTGCACCCAGTCGCGTAACTCCATCTCGTCAAACACGTTGTCCAAACTCAACATGGGCACGGCGTGAGTGACCGGTGTAAAGAGCGTGGATGCGTCGGCACCGACGGACAACGTCGGCGAGTCCGCTTGCACGAGCTCGGGATTTTCTTCTTCCAGACGCTGCAACTCTTTGACGAGAGCGTCATAGTCGGCATCGGGAATGACGGGCGCATCGTTCACGAAGTAGTGATGGGCGTGTTCGGCGATTTCGCGGCGAAGTGCGTCCACCCGGGCTTTTACGTCCACTATCGGTCCACCCGCGCCGCGCCGCGCACCCACGAGTTGGTGGGGTCGTAGAAGACGACGGACTGCCCCGCCGCAACTGGTCGTAGTGGGA
>CAXBRG010000160.1:0-3384 GCA_963977995.1 uncultured bacterium
GGCCCGGAGCATCGAGATCGCCTCGGCGAACGAGTGGATCTCGGCGAACGAGCCGCGGATCGTGATCTCGCGACGGAAGACGTCGAACGGATGGAACGTGACCGTCTCGTGGTCGCTCGTCACGCCGTAGATGAGGACCGTCCCGCCGTTCCGTGTCAGCGGCACGCAGATGTTCCCCACCGCCGACGACCCGGTCGCTTCGACGACGATGTCGTAGCCGCGCCCGCCGGAGGCCGCCATCGCCGCGCGCTGAGCGCCGGCCATGTCCTTCCGGTCGATCAGCACCGTCTGGTCGATCCCGAGCCCCTTCGCCACGTCCAGCTTGAACTGCTTCGGCGCCGCGACGGTCACCGACGCCGCGCTCGTTCTCGAGGCGATTGCCGGTCACGATCCGCGCGATTCGACGTCTCTCCCGGAATCGGCCCCTCCACTGGTGTCGCACGTCAATGACGGTGTAGCTGGTCGTCGCATTGCACTCGTCCGCGAGCTCGTGGAGGGCGCCGATGAGGACGTGGTGGCCTCGGTGATGGCGGCGGCCGATGTGCTGCGCGACGCCGGAGCGACCATCGTCGAGATGTCGATTCCCGAACTACGACTCGGGCTTTCCGCCTACTACTTGATTGCTCCCGCTGAGTGTTCGAGCAACTTGGCCCGCTTTGACGGAGTCCGCTACGGCAAGCGTCTCGCCGGGGATGACGTCGCGGCGATGATGGAGGCGACGCGAACCGCCGGCTTCGGAGCTGAAGTCAAGCGACGCATCATGCTGGGTACCTACGCTCTCTCCGCGGGCTACTACGACGCGTACTACGGACAGGCTCTGAAGGTCCGCACACGAATGATTGAAGCGTTCCGTCGTGCGTACCACGACGCCGACATGTTGCTCGGTGCCACCGCCCCCTCTGTGGCCTTTACCTTTGGGTCAAAGACCAAAGATCCCATGGCGATGTACCTTTCCGATGTCTTTACGATTCCGACGAATCTCGCGGGCGAGGCGGCCGTTTCCGTTCCCTTCCGCACGGGCGAAGGTGGTCTCCCGATTGGGGTGCAACTTCTTGGACCAGGTCGGAGCGAGGCGATGCTGTTCGCGGGAGCACGAGTGCTTGAAGTTGCGGACGGTCGAGCATGACAACGTTGCCGAACGGCTGGCTCATGGTGGTGGGACTCGAAGTCCACACCGAACTAAAGACGGCCACCAAACTGTTCTGTGGCTGCGCCAATCACTTTGGTTCAGAACCGAACACGAATATCTGTCCGGTCTGTCTGGGGCTCCCGGGATCGATGCCCGTCTTGAATGAACGGGCCGTTGACCTTGCGATGGCCATTGGTTTTGCGCTCAACTGTCGAATTCAAGCCTCCACCTTTCACCGCAAGAACTACTTCTATCCGGACATGCCGAAGGACTACCAGGTCAGTCAGTACGACCTGCCAATTAATGCAGATGGCTACCTCGACCTACCCGATGGATCGAGAGTTTCTATCGTGCGCGCTCATATGGAGGAAGACACCGGGAAGACCACCCACCTCGGTTCGTCCGGTCGTATTCACGGAGCGGACCGTTCGCTGGTTGACTACAACCGTTCCGGCGTTCCGCTCGTAGAAATCGTCTCGGGTCCCGACATTCGCTCGTCGGCACAAGCTCGTGCCTACGTCGCTGAACTTCGGGCCATTTTGGTCACGATTGGCGCATCCGATGGACGCATGGAGGAGGGATCCCTACGCGTCGACGCCAACGTTTCGGTGCACCAGCCGGGCACTCCCTTCGGCACTCGCTGCGAGATCAAGAACTTGAACTCGCTGCGGAGCTTGCAGCGAGCCATCGACTACGAAGCATTGCGACAGATCGACGTCCTGGAGTCGGGTGGTTCGATTCGTCAGGAGACTCGTCACTGGGACGAAGACCGTGGTGAGACCTCAACGTTGCGCACGAAAGAAGAAGCGGAAGATTATCGCTACTTCCTCGAACCCGACCTCGTGGCGCTCGACCCCGACGAGTCGTGGCGTGAGCGGATTCGCACGAGCTTGCCGGCGCTTCCCCGTCAACGTCGTGAAGCGCTCGCCGCGCTCGTCACCAACGTCACGGACGCGCAGCGCGACGCCATCAATGCTGTCGTGGACTTAGACCTCGATCACTATGTGTTGGCCGTTGCGACCGCGAGGGGTGATGTTGCGGTCGCACTGGCGCGAGTAGCGAACGAAGTTGCCGCCGACGTTTCCTCGGCGGCAAATTTGACGACCGAGGCGTTCGTCACCACCGTGCAGATGGAGAGCAGTGGCGCCCTGACGGCAACGCAGGCCAAAACGGTGCTGAAGGAACTGCTGGAGAATGGTGGCGACCCTACGGCGATTGCGGCGGCGAAGGGTTTTGAACAGCTCTCTAGCGACTCGCTCGGAGCCACCATTGATCACGTGATTGCGGATAACCCGACTGAGTGGCAACGCTTCCTTGATGGTGACGACAAAGTGGCACAGTTTTTCATCGGCCAGGTCATGAAGCTCACCAAGGGTCAGGCCAACGGCAAGGCCGTCGTGAGCGAGCTGCAGTCGCGACGTCGCTGACACGCCGCCACTGCCGCCCGGCTCGACTATTGGCCCTGCATCGCCGTGCTACGAACGACTACCTCGACCGCGCGTGCCCACCGCACGGTCTGCAAAGTCGGAGTCTCGCAATTGACCGAACGCTCCGTTGAGAGCTCCTCGCCGAAGCTTGCGAGCTTTCCACTTCTCCTTGTCACTCGAGAGTCGAAATGCTCGTCGGATCTCTCGTTTCTCGGAATCGCGCCGACGGGACCGTTCGGTGCTTGGTGATGGTTCACTGCTCAATGGTTACTCTCCTGTGGATTCCCTGATGCGCCCTACTCGCATCAAAATTGGGAGCGAGATACTGCCAACGTCGTATAACACGGAGCGCAGTGGCCCGATTTCGTGGGAAATTTCTGGCTCCCTAGACTTTCAGCCATGAGCTCCCTCCCGAAGCCCCGCAGCTCTGACGTCACTGACGGAAAGAACCGTGCTCCCGCTCGCGCCATGCTGCGCGCCATGGGGCTCAGCGACGACGACATGACGAAGCCACAAATTGGCGTGGCGTCATCGTGGAATGAAGTCACGCCGTGCAATCTGCCCCTCGATCGTTTGGCCAAACGAGCCAAAGTCGCCATTCGGGAGAACGGTGGCGTACCGTTTGAGTTCGTCACCGTGGCCGTTTCTGACGGCATTTCGATGGGCCATGAAGGAATGCGCGCATCGCTCGTTTCTCGTGAAGTGATTGCTGACTCGGTGGAAACAGTGATGCACGCCGAGCGATTCGACGCCATGGTGACCTTCGCGGGATGTGACAAGTCGCTACCGGGAATGTTGATGGCTGCCGCTCGACTGAATGTTCCCAAC
>CAXBRG010000161.1:0-3380 GCA_963977995.1 uncultured bacterium
TCCTTCATCATTTTGGACGAAGCGCAGAACACTACGCCCGAGCAGATGAAGATGTTCTTAACGCGTATCGGATTCGGATCGAAGGCCGTGGTGACAGGTGACTTGACCCAGATCGACCTAGGAGGCAACCGGTCGGGACTTGCGAATATCGAGTCGATTCTGAGCGATATCGACGGGATTTCCTTTGTCCATCTCACCGCGCGTGACGTGGTTCGTGCCAAAATTGTCGCTGACGTTGTTGCTGCCTACGACCGCCACTCATCATGACCATCGATCTCTACGCCGCTGACGAGCAGGACTACGTCAAGATGAATGTGGCGAAGTGGTCCGATCTGGCTGAGGCCGCACTCTACGACGAGGGCGTGCAGGGGACTGCTGAAGTGTCGCTGATTTTCGCCGACGAAGAAGCAATTGCTGACCTGAACCAACGATTTATGGGCAAGTCGGGCCCGACCGATGTATTGAGTTTCCCCATTGACGACGAGCCATTACCGCTCGGCAGTGGTGCGGGCCAACATTCCGACGAGATCGATCAGGAACTCGACATTCCTCAGTTGGTGGGTGACATCGTGATCTGTCCGGCTGTGGCGGCGCGCAACGCGCTGGACCACGGCGTGTCATTTGAAGATGAGGTCGCATTGCTTGTTGTTCACGGGGTATTACACCTCCTCGGTTGGGACCACGTGGAAGACTCACAGGCCGAGAAGATGGAAGCGCGAGAGCAAGAGTTGCTCCAGCGGTACTACCGATTGAGAGTTGTGAAGTGATCGCACAAGCGTGGCAGCAAACTGACTGGATTCTGCTCGGTACCGTCATCATCCTCTTGAGTCTCTCGGGGTTTTTGGCGCTCGCGGAGACCGCGCTCGTTCGCATGACGCGTTCCAAGGCCGCGGCTCTCGCGGACGATAAGCGACGAGGGTCGCAGGCCGTGTTGCGACTCTCCGCGTCGCCAGATGAGTTTCTCAATCCCCTCCTTCTCTTGATTCTGGTGTGTCAGTTGGTATCCGCCACCCTGGTTGGTGTTCTCGCTGAGCACCAGTTCGGTGCGGCGGGCCTGATTGTCGCGACGGTGACGGAAGTGATCTTCATCTTCGTTGTCTTTGAGGCGATTCCCAAGAACTTTGCCGTGATTCACGCCGACTCGTCGGCGCTCTTCGCCGCTCCCATTGTGGAGATGATTCTGAGCTTTTGGCCTATCAAGGTCATCGCGGGAGTGCTCTTGAATCTGGCGAAGTGGGTTCTTAAGCCATTCGGGGTGAACGACGATTCCCACAAGGTGACGGAGTCTGAAATTATCGCGATGGCGAGTATCGCCGAAAAAGACAAGTCGATTGAAGAGCAGGAACGTGATTTCATCCACTCGGTGCTCGAGATGGGCGACACGCTGGTCAAGGAAGTCATGGTGCCGCGAGTGGATATGACGTGCGTGGACTCGTCGGACACGGTGCAACAGGTACTGGACTTCGCCATGACGGTTGAGAAGTCACGGTTCCCCGTGACGGGCGACGACATTGATGACATCATCGGTGTCGTCAATCTACGGTGGATGCTTCAGCAGATACGTAAGGGGAACGCCGACAAGACGATTGCGGAAATCGGTCTCCGCGAACCGCAGTTCGTTCCCGAGACCCGAAAGGTCGCGTCGTTGATTGAAGAGTTCAATCAAGCACGCCACCACCTCTTTATTGTCGTTGACGAGTACGGCGGGACTGCCGGCCTCATCACGTTGGAGGATGTTCTCGAAGAGCTCGTCGGGGACCTGGAGTCGGAGTTGGCAGAACCCCAGCCCGTCACCGGCCGCCGAGCACTCACTGACGTTGAGGACACTCCCGTGCACCCCACGTTGAGTTGGCCGCGGACGGTGTCGGGACGCATGAACATTGATGACGCCAACGATGAGTTCGAAGTTGATCTACCGACTGATGGGAGTTGGGACACCGTCGCCGGACTGGTTCTCACCACCGTGGGCGGCGTGCCGACGGTGGGCGCCACTTTAGAAGTTGGTCAGTACCTCATCACCGTGAGCAAAGTTGATCGACACCGCGTCGAAGAAGTGACCATCGATCTTCTCGCTCGCAACTCGTGACGCGCTCGGGATTCGTCGCAATATTGGGCCGACCGAATGTCGGCAAATCAACCCTGCTCAACGCCATTGTGGGCGAAAAGGTTTCCATCACGTCCTCAACACCGAATACGACTCGTCACGCCGTCCGGGGAATTGTGACCGAGGGGGAGACGCAGGTCGTCTTCGTGGACACGCCCGGGTTCCACAAGCCGCGGACGCTCCTCGGTCGTCGCCTGAACGACGCCGTGCGGGAGGCGACGGCGGGCGTGGACGCGGTCGTCCTCGTCGTCGACGGCGCTCGGTGGCGGCGCCGGGGCCGCCGGCAATCGCACGCAGGCCCGCCGGAAAAGTGGGCTTGACAGAATTAATATGTATATTTATTATCAATATTAATATAATTATTTTTGTTCGAGTTATCCGCATTGGATCAGGACCTTGACAGGTCTGGTGAGCTGCTCTGGCGCGCGGCCAATGCGTGGCAGCGGCGCGCCGCGGGCGCGCTGCGCCCGATTGGCCTCGGCTATGTCCAGTACGTGCTGCTCGAGGGGCTTGCGACTCTGGCCGTGGCGGGCGACCGGCCCAGCCAGGCCGCGCTCGCCCGCCATGTCGGCTGCGATCCGATGACCGCCTCGCAGGCGCTGCGCCGCAGCCCGGCCGCGGGAGAGGATTTCCCGCACGAAGTGGGCGAGCTGATGTACTGGTTCGCACCCGAGCAGGAAGGCCAGCGCGATCTGCGCGTTGACCTGCTTGAGCTCCTCGACCGCCTTGTTGTAGTGCTCGATGGCCGGCTCGAGCTGGGCGCCGAGGCGCGCGAGTTCGGCGCGCGCCGCCTCTGCCTGGGCGCGCTTGTTCGCGATGTCCTGCTTCGGCGACGCCTGCGCGGGCAGCGCGGCGACGAGCGCGACGACGGTGACGAACACGATCGTGAACGCCGCGCGGACCATCGCCGAGAGCGCGTACCCGCAGAGGATCGCGGAACGGTGCGGGGCGCCGAGCATGAGGCGCCGGGCGAAGCCGGTCTCGAAGTCGCGCGCCACCGCGAAGCCGATGATGGTCGCCAGCACGATGCCGACCACCGCGGTCAGGTCGTGCACCATCGCCGGGATCTCGCGGGCGTGGTTGACCTTCTTGGCCGCGATGCGGAAATCGCTATGGCTGACCAGCTCTTCGTCGGCGTAGCGGGTGTCCATCGTCGGCTTGAACACCTGCACCCGCTGCTTGGCGATGCGGGCCAGCCGCAGGCGACGGATCAGCTCCTCGTCGAGCGGCTTGGCGAAGCGCGCGTCGGCGACCGTCGTGGAGAGGCCGTAGGAGC
>CAXBRG010000162.1:0-3371 GCA_963977995.1 uncultured bacterium
GACCCCTTTGGTCGTGCAACAAGAAAGGTGGGGCGGGGGTCACGACTTCGGTTCCGTCACCGTTCGCCGCGATATGAAAAGTGGTCTCTACGCTGCCGCGAGCCGTTGACACCAGTGCGAAGCCACCCACGGCGGCCATCGCGAGGCCGATGGCCGCGACCCCCCGCGAGGCATTGCGACCTACCCCGAGAGCGAAGGGCGACGGCGAGGTTGCCTGAATCGTGCGGGACGTTCCTCGAGAGAGTGCAATCACGAGAACGGCAAGCGGCGGAAGTGAGTTTGGGTCAGTGGAGAGGCCCCCAAACAAGCCGGTGTCTTGTACCGCCACCCAGAGCAGTCCCAGGAAACCAACAACTGCCGCCGTCGCCCTCACACTGAGCTGCGGGGTTCGCCAGACCAAGGAGCCGATGGCGATCAACGCGATTGACATGAGGAGGTTCCACCACGGGCCAAGGTGAAGCGCGATATCGCCCGCGTGGCGCACGAAGTCTCGCAACAACTTCGGTTGAGGCATGGACGACATTTCGCGCGACATACGCCACCACTCGTTCGCTGTCCCGCTCGACCAAAAACTCGTCCCGGGTCGCAGCTGCCACAGACCACCAGCGATAAAGAGCCCCGCAACAACCCCTCGCAGAGTCCATACGGCTCGAGCATCAAAAAACTCTTCTCGTCGCACAATGATCACACTGGCAATGAGGTAGAGAAGAACAGCGCCCGGCCAACCAAAAAAGAAGGATGAACCCGGGGCGAAGAGACCACCGTAACCCGAAGCGAACCACACGGCGAGCGACCAGATCACGGACAGTTGGGCCCCCGTGCGACTCGTGCGCCGAGCCAGCAGCATCAAGCCAATTCCCACTTGCACCAGGACAACAAGTGAAGCCAGTCCTACGGGGTGCTCGTTCCACAGTGTGATAGCGAGATTCACCGGACCCTGAGCCCACGTGGGGGCACCCTCGCGAGCTTCGGTAAATACTGACGTCGCGAGACCGAGCGGCATTGCTGATTGAACCTGGAGCGCGCCGTTCACGACCCAGAGTGCCCCCAGCCCGTACCGGAGCACTCGCCGCACAATGGGTTCGGTGCTGTACGCCACGAGGGGTTCACGCCACGCCCACCAACCTCCGAGGATCACACTGACCAGCAAAGCGGCGGCGAGGTGATGTTGCAGAGTGCGGTAAAACGCATCGGCGACAAACGGATTATGAATATTGATGCCGTCACCCATTCCCGGCATGTCTCTTACCCCTTATCGTCGTCATCGAGGCACGCAACCAGCACACCGTTGATGAATCCACTCGAAGCATCGGTTGAGTAGGTCTTTGCTAATTCGACCGCCTCGTCGAGGATTACCGCACGAGGTGGCGAACCCGTCATTGACGACTCGCTGAGCGCGAGCAACATGATGAGGCGATCAATCAGCGGCATCCGTTCATACTGCCAACCAAGGGCGTACCGTTCGATCAACGTACGCGCAACGGCGTGATGTTGCTCGAATGCGTCGAGGAGCGCGACGGTGTACGCATCAGGTGGCAACGGCAGCGCGGCGATCACCTCACCGGGAGGTCGACCCTTTTGTGTCGCTTCATAGGCCAGTTCAAGCGCTCGCTCGCGCGCTCGATGACGCTGAGCGCCGATGTCACTCACGCGCGAGTGATGTATTCGCCCGAACGAGTATCAACTTTGATGGTCTCGCCTGGCCCCACAAACAGTGGCACTTGTACGACTAAGCCCGTCTCGAGGGTCGCCGGTTTGCGTGCCCCCGAGACGCGGTCGCCCTGAATTCCCGGTTCCGTTTCGGCGATCACCAACTCCACTGAGGCGGGCATTTCGACGCCGATTATTTCGTCATCGTGCTGAATAATGAGCGCGACGCCCGACTCTTTGAGGTAGTTGGCGGCGTCACCAAGGTTTTTCGCCGGGACCGTGATCTGGTCGTAATTTCCTTGATCCATAAAGACGTAATCAGTGCCATCCCGGTACAGAAACTGCATGTCGCGCTTATCGATGATTGCCTGTTCGAGTCGCTCGTCGGCCCGATAGGTTCTCTCAATAACCGAGCCGGAGCGCAAGTTGCGAAGCTTGGTCCGCACAAACGCGCCACCCTTGCCGGGCTTGACGTGCTGAAACTCGATGATCGTAAACAGACCATCTTCCACCTTCAGCGTGACGCCATTTTTAATGTCGTTACTCGAAATTGCCGGCATCTAGATCTATCTCCTTGCGCGAAACGCCACGCAGTCTACGAGACTGTCTCGCCGCTTCAGGACAAGTGCCGCAAAACGCTGTACGCAGCGAGTTCGTAACCAAATGCTCCAAAGCCGGCAATAGATCCGTCAACCACGCCCGCAACTGTCGAGACATGGCGGAATGGTTCCCTCGCCGCAGGGTTGGAGATATGGACTTCGATCGCAAACCCATCAAAAGCATCCAGGGCATCGCGCAGGGCCCACGAACTGTGGGTCAGCGCTCCGGGATTGATGATGATGGCGTCAACTTTGCCACGGGCATCATGGATGGCCTCGATCAGTACCGATTCCGCGTTGGACTGGATGTGGACAACCGTGATGCCGGCTGGCTCCAAAATGTCGCGCACGGTCGCTTCGTGCATCGCCAAGGTGGCGGTTCCGTAGATTTCGGGGTCGCGTTGACCCAGCAAGTTTAAATTGGGACCTGACAGCACGACGACTCGTCGACTCATTTCACACCTCCGGCGGCTAGTAACTGCTCGTAGATCACTTCGCGAGGGACTCCTGACACAACCTCAGGACCGTTGACACCATCGAGCACAAACGTGAAGTCGTGATGGGCCTTCTTGTCGCGGGCCATAGCGTCGAGCAGGCCGTCGACCGTCTTCGACCGCATGTAGCTGCGCATGGCAAGCATGCGCTCGAGCGCCAGCGCTACCGGCTCCTCCTTTCCCGCGGTCAGCAGGTTGGCGAGGTAGCGCAGCGGAATGCGCAGCGAACGCACGTCCGGCATCTCGTCGAGCAGCGCTACCCTGCCCGCCGCGGCCGCAGTCGGAATAGTTGAAATAGTAACCGGACGGACCGATGACGTGCAGGTAGTAGTCCGCGGTGGCGAGGAAGCCCGGCTGATGGGCGAGTCCGAAGTCGATGCCGAGTGTCGATTGCAGCGCGGAGATCAGGAGGACGTTGTAGGTTGTGCCGTAGCCCCAGTAGCCCTTTCCACAATATTAGTCAGAAACTCAATAGACTTCATAGTTTCATCAAGCCCATTGATAGCCACTGGCATTCTAGTTTTATTCGGGTCTCCTGGAGCTGGTAACATTCTTCCTTGCCCTGGCTCGTAGGTCTGTGGAACATAACCTTGAATAGTTGAATCGTACCAGTGCATTTGAAAGTTTT
>CAXBRG010000163.1:0-3292 GCA_963977995.1 uncultured bacterium
CTGCCGCACAGGGCGCCTTCGGCGTATCGTGACCCTGTGCCTGAACTCTTAGTCGTTGAACATCCCCTTATCGCTGACGCCGTTCGTCAGCTTCGAGACGAACGAACTGCGAACAGTGACTTTCTTCGACTCGCTGGCGAGATCACTCGCTTTTTGGCGTACGAAGCGTTTCGCACCGTGCCCTCGAGCATGACGACAGTCGACACACCGGTGATGAAGAACGCTCCCGCGGTACGAGTGGAGCGAGAGTACGTCATCGTGCCCATTTTGAGGGCCGGTCTCGGGATGAGTCCCGCCGTCCAAGCGGTGCTACCACGTCACCGCGTGTGCTTGATGGGACTGCGACGTAATGAAGAGACGTTGCAACCCGACATCTACCTCGACGGACTGCCAGACGACTTAGCGGGTACCTCGGTTGTGATTACTGATCCGATGCTCGCCACGGGCGGTTCGCTGAACGCCGTCGTCGACATCATGAAGCGCCGAGGGGCCACTGATATCACCGCGCTCGTCCTGATTGCGTCCGTTCCTGGTGTTGAGGCCGTTCACGGAGCAAATCCGGATGTAAAGCTGGTAGCGGCCGCACTCGACCCCATCTTGAATGATGTGGGTTACATCGTTCCCGGCCTCGGCGATGCCGGCGACCGACTGTTTGGACTACCGGTTCGCCGCTAGAGACCGATGTCTTCGTGCCAGAGCTCGGGGTGGTCGTGAATGAAGGTCTTCAAAATCTCCGTGCAAGCGGGATCATCGAGAACAATCACTTCGACGCCTAGCTCCGCGAGCCAGTCGTGACCGCCGTGAAAATTCTCTGACTCGCCAATGACGACTGTGCCGATGTTGAACTGACGCACGAGGCCTGAGCAGTACCAACACGGTGAAAGGGTCGTGACCATGACGCAGTCCGGGTAGTCGCGGCGACGTCCGGCCTTACGAAAGGCGTCCGTCTCGGCGTGCACCGACGCATCGTCTTCTTGTACGCGGCGATTGTGGCCCGATCCCAACAGAGTTCCGTCACGATGAAAGAGGGCGGCGCCAATAGGAATGCCCCCCTCCTGAAGACCCTGGCGGGCCTCTTCGTAGGCGGTCACCAACATGCGTTGGGCGAGAGTGCGGTCAAGTGGTGGTCGTGTCATGGTGTCAGTCTGTCGCACATGAGGGCGATACCTGCGACTTTGTCGTGGGTACACACCATCGTGAGACGAAGAGCAACGCGGCCAGTGTGATTGGGAGAATCCACCAGCGACCGGCCCGGTGGTAGCTCACCAGTCCTGTCGTCACGATGAGTGTGAGAACGCCGGCCGTGCTGATGACATCGCGTCCGGCATTCGACGCCCGACTGCTCGTCCCGAGCACTCCGATGACGCCAGCACCCACCACGAGACCTACGAGCGAACTGGTCGTCGTTGGTGCGAGGAGAACGAGGGCGAACGTCCACAGCGCGGCGAGGCTCGTGGCGATGAGCGGTGTGCGGGTGGCCACGATTCGTAACGGTTGTCCGGACTCTTGGTGAGCGATATATCCCGCGTCGCGGTCCAGCAGAAAGTAAATCAGTGCGGCGGCACTAAAACCCAGCGGAATCGACAGGTCGACCAGCCCGCCGAACAGAGATCCCTCGTCGTACCATCCCCACAGACCAGAAATTGGCGACATCCACTTTGGTGGGAAACCGACCGAGCCAAAGGGCTTCGCGTACGCCGCCACGGCGAGTGCCATTCCCACGAGTAGTGCCGACATGGCGTTCCAGTTCACACCGCGATAGCCGTAGTACCGACCCGACGACGTGGTGTTCTGCAGTCCGAGTGCGTCGTAGTGCCGACGTCGCACCAGCCAGTCGGTCAGATAGATCGCGAGCCACGGAGTAATCCAAATGATGACGACTCCGACGAATGTTCGCATGTAGTCCGCAAAGGTTGACGCGAACGTCACCCACGTTGTCAAAGTGCCGGCAATCACACCATCGAGCAATACGGCTTGGTACCTCTTTAATCGCAACCCCATGGCCTGGAGCGATACGCCAGAGGAGTACAGATCGAGACTGTTAATCGCGAATAACTGGGTAATCGCGAGGGCGAGAAAGACCACGACGAACCACGACGGAACCACGGGGTGGGCGGCGGCCCCGTGATGGGAGTTCAGGAACGCTCCGAAGGGATTCGCACTCAGCCAGTCGGGGCTCGCCGGCAGTGCCGCCACCGTGAAGAATCCCACCAGCATGGTGAGGACTTGAGGAATCGCCGTTGCGCCGAAGAGCCAACTCACAATCGCCGGACGCGACGCCGTGGGTGGAAGGTACCGGGTGTAGTCGTTGCCATTTTCTGTCCAACTCAACCCAGCCAGCGTGAACGAAAAGGCGAGAGCAAGTGAGAGAGTCTTCCAGTCGCTCGCCGAACCATTCACGACGTTCAGTGTGATATCGCCACTAATAAAAATGACGAGTCCAAGGTAGGCCACGACGAACGGAGCGATGAGGAACCTCAACACTTTGACCATGGTGGCGTGGCCAAAGTACGGCAAGACCACCATGAGGGTGGTCGCCACCACGATGATGAGAACTCTCCCGACATCACCGACCGCGATATTCGCCATTGATAACAAGGTGACGGTAGCGCCGACAATGAGTAAGAGGCCTTCGGTTTCGAATCCCAACTGCGTGATCCAGTTGGAAAAACTCATGACGCGCGAGCCCTGGACACCAAAGCTCGCCCGTGAAATTGTGAACGTCGTGGTCCCCGCTATCGGACCTTGAAGTGAAGCCACGGCGAGGAGAAGGTACGAGAGGTTGCCGAGAAGGACGACGGCGACGGCCGTCCACACCGGCAGACCGAAGACGGGAAGGATGGCTCCGTACACGAAGTACTGCACATTGGTTGAGACACCGGCCCAGAGCGCCGCGATGTCGCGCGGCGACGCCCAGCGTTCGTCGTGACCCACGAAGTCAATCCCTCGCTGTTCGACGCGAAAGGGATCCGTGTCGTGAAACGGACTGTGCGCCATGGTGACCTCCTACCTATCAGTCTCGCCGAGATTTCTCACCGGTAGGGTGGTCACTCGTGATTACTGACACTCCACTCGTGCAGGCTCGAGGCCTCGCCAAGTCTTTCGGGGACTTTCGGGCGGTGGCGGGAGTCGATTTTTCGATTATGCCGGGTGAATCCTTTGGTTTCTTAGGCCCCAATGGCGCTGGCAAGACCAGCACGATGAAGATGATTTCGTCGGTGTCGACACCCTCCTCTGGGGATCTGACAATTTTTGGCCTCGATCCGGCGACGCACGGTCCCGAAATTCGATC
>CAXBRG010000164.1:0-3217 GCA_963977995.1 uncultured bacterium
CAATGAACGACATGACCGAACTTGCCGGCCTGCGGGATTATCCCCTCGCGCGGCGCGGCATCATCATGACCAGCCTCATGAGCGGCCTGACGCTCGCGACCACGCGGGTTGAGGCGCAGGTCATCACGACCGACGGCACCGGACTGGATGCCGGGGAAGCGCAGATCCCGGTGCCGGGCGGTGCCCTGCCGGCGTATTACGCCCGGCCCGCCAAGGGGGCGAACTTCCCCATCGTGATCGTCAATGAGGAAATCTTCGGCGTCCACGAACACATCAAAGACGTGTGCCGGCGACTCGCCGTGCTCGGCTATCTCGCCATCGCGCATCTCTATTACAAATTCTTTGTGGTCTCGAACGGCCTCGACGGCTGGTGGACCAATCTCAACAACAACGGCTATCCCAACTGGGTGGTCATCTATGTTCTGACCGGCGAATTCGCCGGCGCAGCGGGAACACTGGCCTCCCTGGAAAAGGGCGCGCTTGAAACCCAGGAAGGGTTGATGCGCGAACTGGGCCTCGCCCAGCCGGTGATCGCCTGGCACACGATCCGCGACAACATCGCCTACGGATGTGCCGACGCCGAGCTACCCGACATCGTGGCGGCCGCCAAAGCCGCGAATGCCCACGAATTCATCACTCAGTTACCCCAGGGTTATGACACTGTCGTGGGCGAGAGGGGCTACACCCTCTCGGGAGGGCAACGACAAAGAATCGCCATTGCGCGCACTCTGCTCGTCAACCCTCCCGTCTTGATTCTGGACGACGCAACATCCGCAATCGACGTCCACGTCGAAGCGGAAATTCACGCCGCGCTCGAGACACTGCTCGAACATCGCACCACCATGGTCATCGCCCACCGCATCTCGACAATCGCGCTCGCCGATCGCGTGATTCTGCTGGAGGAGGGCTGCGTCGTCGCAGAGGGAACGCACGAAGAACTTTTGACTTCCGTCCCTCTCTATAACGAAGTTCTGGCCCAGACGGTGGAGGCCGACTAATGGCGTGGGGCGGCGGTTGGGGCGGCGGTCCGGGAATGGGTGGCGGTGGTCACCCCGGCGCAACCGGCACGACCGGCCTACCCTTCGGCGGTATTCCTCAAGAGCTCATGGACGGTGTGCGTCGCATCGTGAGCACCGAACCGACGCACGAACCAAAGAGCCTGCACTTCAGCCAACTACCATCCGCCGACGAGGCGCGACGCCTCACCTTGGTGCGAATGGTGAAGAGCCACTCGTCCCTCTTTCTGCTCGCCACCGTGCTGGTCGCGGCTATCGCGGTGGCGAGTCAAGCGGGTCCCGCACTTGTCGGCTACGCCATCGACCACGGCATGCGCCCCGGCGCTGGCTCTCTTTCGACCGTGGCGATTTGTGCGCTCTTGTATCTCGGAACTGCGGGCGCGGCCGTTCTCTTTCAGCGATGGCAGGCCTCGGTGACCGGACGTCTCGCGAGCCGAGTGATGTACGACCTCCGCGTCCGAGTGTTTACCCACTTCCAACGTCTCAGCCTGTCGTTCTTCACTGACGAAAAAGCAGGCGTCCTCATGAGTCGTATGACGAGTGATATTGAGAATCTCCAACAACTACTGCAAGACGGTCTGAGTCAGTTCGCTATTCAAGGCCTCACAATGATCATTATCACCGTGGCGCTTTTTTCAACAAACGTCACTCTGGCGCTGTGGACCGTCCTCCTCGTCGTCCCGGTGCTCTTCGTCTTAACCGTGTGGTTTCATCTCAACTCGGAAAAGGGCTACTTACGAGCGCGCGACGCAATCGCCGATGTGCTCTCCGATCTCTCGGAATCGCTCTACGGCATTCGCGTCGTTACAGCCAATAACCGCCAGCGCCACAACATCGTGCATCACCGCAATGTGGTCGGGGCCTATCGCAACGCCAATATGTACACCGGCCAGATCATGAGCGTCTACGGCCCCAGCACCATCGGAATCGGCATCTTGAGCCAGGCACTCCTACTCGGACTCGGAGGGCACATGGTTCTTCGCGGCGAGTTGTCGCTCGGAGGTCTGACGTTATTCATCTTGTATCTGAACCGGTTCTTTCAACCAATCCAGCTCCTGGTGCAGCAGTACAACTTGCTACAGCAAGGTCGGTCATCGATCACTCGGCTTCGTGAACTTCTCGAAACGAGTCCCGAAGTCGACGAATCGCGTGACGCCACGACCTTGCCCCCCATTACCGGACGTTTGACTTTTGACGATGTGTCATTTGGCTACGACCCCGATCGTCCGGTGCTGTCGCACGTCTCGCTCGACATCGCCCCCGGTGAGTCCGTGGCGTTCGTCGGCCCCACGGGTGCGGGTAAATCAACGTTGGCGAAGCTCGCCACCCGCTTCTACGACCCCACATCGGGACGAGTTCTGGTTGACGGAATCGATCTCCGCGACGTGACCCTGCACTCCCTGCGAAGTCAGCTCGGCGTGGTACCTCAGGAGCCGTTCTTATTCTCAGGGACCGTGCGGCAAAATCTTCGCTTCGGACGCCCGGCAGCCTCTGATGCCGATGTCGATGAAGCCGTTGACATCGTGGGTCTACGCGAGCTCATCGACCGCCTACCGCAGGGGCTCGACACCGTGGTACACGAGCGAGGTCAGACGCTCTCGGCCGGCGAACGACAATTACTCGCCCTCGCTCGAGCATTCCTCGCACGACCTCGAGTTCTCGTACTCGACGAGGCGACAAGTTCGCTCGACCTACGCAGCGAGACAATCATTGAACGAGCGCTCGATCGCATGCTCGAAGGTCGTACCGCCATTCTCATTGCCCACCGCCTCACGACGGCGCAACGAGCCGACCGTATCGTGGTCGTCGACAACGGTGGCGTTACCGAAGTGGGTTCGCACCACGAACTAGTGGCTGCGGGTGGTGCCTACGCCGCGATGTATCGCGCGTGGATTGAGAGCGGTGGGCGCGACGCCGGTCGCTAAACCATCGCAGCGACGAGCGAGATCTCACCGACGACATCGTGCCACAGGGGTGCCGGCAGGCTATGACCCATACCGGGATAGACCACGTGCTTGGCGTTCG
Source organism: uncultured bacterium (assembly GCA_963977995.1). Taxonomy (GTDB): domain Bacteria; phylum Actinomycetota; class Acidimicrobiia; order Acidimicrobiales; family RAAP-2; genus RAAP-2. The sequence continues at coordinate 3,042 of CAXBRG010000164.1, forward strand.
GTAGGGCACTCGCTGTGGCTTCGCCTCCGGACGGCGTCACCAACGGGTCGTCAGCGCCATGCAGGACGAGTGATGGAACGGTCACGGTAGCGAGTCCTGGGCGCCGATCGGGTGACGCCACAATCGCCACCAGGTGTCGAAGGACCCCGATGGGATTGCGATTCCGGCCGCGTGCC
>CAXBRG010000165.1:0-3191 GCA_963977995.1 uncultured bacterium
CGATCTATCGTCGGCTGGGGGTTCGACCCCATCTACTTTGGCGCGCGGCGCTGCGCACGCCAGGACCTGGATGCGGTCAGCAGCACGCGACCCGTCGGCGTGATGCAAAAGAACCGCGGTGATCGGCTGTGCGAGCACCACCAACAACACCGAAAGTGGAAGTACCACTGTGAGCGCCGCGTCGAGAGCCCGGTTGACTCGTTGATTAAACGTCGCCATGTCCCCTGACGTAAAGAGGGCGGCTAGCTCGGGACCAATTGCGCCGAGCAGCGACAGCACCACCACCGCGTACGGCATCTGCATAAACGACCAGCCGTAGGTGTAGGCCGTGACCGGACCCTCACCACCGAGCCCAAACGCGATGGCCAGTACAACGTACAGAGCAATTTGGTTCGCGGCCACGACCACCAGCGTCCAACCGCCCAATCGAAGAATCTCCTGCACCCCTTCGTCGCGAAGGTTCCACTGCAGTGAGAGTCGCCCGAGCCCCGCTCGTCGTAAAGAGGGCACGAGAATGAGACACTGGGCGACCAGCCCACACGTGGTGATACCGGCGAGCCACGCAAACTGGGCAGTACCCGTGGTGTCCCCGACCGTTGCGTACGGGACGGCCAGGTGAAACCACCACAGAACGCCGATGGCCACCACATTGTTGGCTACGGGTGCGTAGGCCGCGGTGCCGAACCGTCCGCGCACTTGTAGCAGCACGCTGCCGAGAGCGAAGACGCCGTAGAGCAGAATCTGCGGCGCAAACCATCGCAGGAACGACACCGTGGCGCTGCGCTGCTGCGCGAGCTGCTCGGCTGTTCGACGCGGATCTAAGTGGTGCAACGAGGTCATCGCGTCAACGACGTAGGGCGCGAACAGCCACACCAAGAGAGTTGCGGCGATGAGGAGGAGAAGCGTGAATGACGCGACTGTTGAAATTGAACGCCACGCTTTGCGGTCGCCGTCAACCGTTAAGCGGTGAGTAAAGACGGTGACAAACGTGGCGCTAACAACTCCACCAATCACAAGGTCGTACAGCGAATTCGGCAGAGTGTTCGCCAAATTGAAGGCATCCGCGAAGGGTGTAAATCCCAAAACGTACGCCGCAACCAGCGTTCGAAGAAAACCCGTCACTCGAGAGGCCATGGTTCCCGATGCGAGAGCAACGACGCGGGCAGTTCGTGCTGACGTCATGGGCGGAGCACGCGGAGTTTGGTTCGCCGTGACGTTCGCCACCACCACCATCCGATAATCAACAGCGACCCGGCAGAGAGTAAATATCCAACAACGGAGGTACTGGTGTAGCGAATTTGGACCGTGCCCGACGTGAGCGTCACGCGACCGTCGGCCGTGAGGAGCGACACTCGAATAAATGCGGAGGTGCCACTACTACTTCCGATGGGAACACGAATCGTCGTGATCGGTTTCGCCAAAGTGACGGGGAATTGGCGGGCACTGGTGAATGTCACACGATCGCTCCCGACCCTGATGATGCCGGTGAAGGCGTAATCGGCGCCGCTGGTCACTGTGAGAGGGACCTCCGAGCCACCACCTGTCAATGTGATGGTGCTTTGGTCCACACTGAACTGTCCCAGTGTGCTTGCGAACTGCCGTCGCGCCACGTCGATGGCGTCGCGACGATCACTCGTCGGCACTTCGGCGAGCAGTCGAGCGGCCTCGGCGCGGAGCAGGGGTTGGGGCGAGGTAAATGCACTCCGTAGTGACGACGTTGAAGAAGCCAGTTGAGCGACGTCGCGTATGTCGTCGGGTTGCCATTGGGCGCCGGGGTAGGCGTTAAGCCGCCGGGTGAGCGGAGCACCATTGGTTCCCAGTGGCACGGAGAACAGACTCTCGGTTCCAACAAATCGAAAGAGTCCCGAGATCCGAACCGCTTCGGCAAAGCGGGCGAGGAAGATTGGTCCGGCAAGTCGGAGACTCGTAGACACCACGATGGATTGACTCGCCGGTCGTTCCGGATGCTGTGCTCGCAGGAGAGCCATCTCACCCATGGTGATAGCGACTCTCCGGGCTGGCTCGATCGAACGATCCTGGCTCCGCTCGGAGAGGGAAGTATCGGTAGCAATCACGAGCGATCCGCGCGTAGTGCGAGCGACGGAGAACGGAACACCCCAGTGATTCAGTGTGCTGGGGCGCGTGCGCAACGAGGCTTCCGACACAATCACTTTTCGGCGACCGTGAAGCGCGAGAGCATCAAGAGAGCGTGGCGTGAGTGGGCCGTTCACCATGATGGGGTTGATTGAGGACTCGTGTCCGGTCGCGCTCATCACCAGCTGGTCTGTCGTGGAAAAGTGCAGCGGAATCTCTGTTCCTAAACCAACGGCGCGCAACGCTCCGTAGTCGGCACCAGGGGGACCAAGAGCGACGAGGTGGTGACGAGAGTCACTGAGATACGTTGCCAGTGCGGTACGCCACTCCTCCGCCACGCCCCCCGGTGCAAACGTGACGTTGACCGCATCGGTGTACGACAAAGTCACCGATGACTCGATGCGATGCTGGGCAAGAGCATTCAAGCTCGCCACCTCACGGTGTCGGAAAACCGGTGTGAGTGGTGCGCTCTTGGCGAGCAGGGCAACGGGGGTGACGGAGTGGACAGTCCCAGCAACCAACGTCACGAGACTCCACAGATCACGGCGCGTGTTGTTTGCTTGAAACGAGTACCGCAGAGGGAACACCCCGCTGCACTCCGCATTACACACCACATGCAGCACCGGTTTCGCGTTGCCACACGCGGTTGCTCCACGAGGCCACGTGCCAATACCAATATCGAATCGAGCGACCCCGTTGACGCGACACGTGAGTTCGAGACTTCCCGTCCCATCGAGTTCTTGTAGTTCGGGATTCGCCCCGTTGATGACGGCGGCCACGGCCGTACGACTCGGGAGTGCTTGAAAGATGGTGACCGCCACCGACGAGGTGCGTCCTTCCGGCGGGCGGACCGCGACCCTCAGTAGCCCTGATCCCGACCGGGATAGTTGCACGATGGCGTCTTGTTGGATGATGCGTGGACGAGTGGTCGTCGCACCGGCGGGTGCAGCGCCCCACGCCACGGACTGAGCAACGATGAGCGCAACTCCAAGTGATCGCCCGCGGCGACGCACAAAGGTCGTCATGTCCTTCAAAGCGTAGTAGGACACCTCCTTATTTCCCTGTCCTACTACCCTCACTACGTGAATCAACTGCCC
>CAXBRG010000166.1:0-3190 GCA_963977995.1 uncultured bacterium
GTGTTGGCCGCGGTCACCGACGCGAACACCAAATCGGCGTCTTTCACAGCCTCGCTCGCCGACGCCGACGCCACGACGTTGTATTTCGCCAGCGCCTTTGAGGCGTCACTGTTCTTATCGGCGAAAGCGGTGTCGTACGCGGTAACCCGCGCGACGCCCGCTTTCAGAAAATCTTCCGCGAAGATGCGGCCGACTTCACCGAAGCCGATAATCGCGACATGCGGGAGATTGGTGATTTTGCTCATGGTCTTTCCTTATCTCACGCCGCTCTTGCTGCCTTAGCCAACCAAATAAAGGCCGGCACATAAATTTCACCCGACATCAATTTGCGCGCTGTACGCAACAGCGCCGAGCGTTTGACCGTGACGGCCGCACCCTGGCCTTCGTGCAGCGCCAGGGTGGTCAGTTCCGGGTCATGACCCAGGACCTGGCCAGCGGCGCGGTGCAGGCCGTCAGCGACACCGGTGACGACGAGCGCCCGACCTTTTCGCCCAACGGCCGCTTCATCCTCTTCGCCACCCGCAGCCAGGGCCGCGAGGTGTTGGAGATGCTGACGGCGGTCGGCATTCCTGACGCCGCATCCCGTATCGATCAGTATCCCCACGCGCTTTCGGGCGGAATGCGTCAGCGCGTCATGATCGCCATCGCCCTGGCCTGCAACCCCACCCTGTTGATGGCCGATGAGCCCACCACGGGCCTCGACGTGACTATTCAGGCGCAAATTTTGAACCTGCTGGACTCACTGCAGCAGGAGCGTCAGATGAGCGTGATGTTGGTCACCCACGACCTCGGCGTCGTCGCTACGCGAACCGACCGGATCATTGTCATGTACGCCGGCCGCGTCGTTGAAATGGGCACGACTCGTGACGTTTTCCGTAACCACCGTATGCCATACACGCGAGCTCTGCTCGAGTCAACGCCACGAGTTTCTAATCCGAGCCACACACGTCTCCAAACGATCCCGGGGCGTCCACCGAACTTGTTGAAGCTGACACAGGGCTGCGCATTTGCGCCACGATGCTCGCGTGCGACCGAACAATGCACCATTGAGCGTCCTCTGCTCCGGCCCGCAGCTGCCCCAGGCCACTACTTCGCTTGCTGGAATCCACTCGATAGTGGATCGGGCGACGTTGCCCCTACGCCGACGACGTCGGTGCAGGCACCCGTGGTAGTCCAGGAGCAGCCTGCGGTTGTTGAAGCCACGGCTCCGACTCCGCCCGCACCACCCACCTTCATCGAATTGGGAGATGACCATGTCGGTTGAGAAGCCAGTCCTCGAGGTCCGGAATCTCGATGTTACGTTCCGTAAGGGTCGGCAATCGGTAAGCGCCGTCGCGGGAATCTCCTTCGACCTCTACGAGGGCGAGACCTTAGGCCTAGTGGGCGAATCAGGTTGTGGTAAGTCCACGACCGGAAAAGCGCTCATGCAGATCGTGGAACCCACTGGCGGTCAAATCATTGTCGAGGGCCGAGATCTCATGAGCCTGGACCGCAAGGAGGCTCGTCGCCTCCGCACCCGTATGCAGATGATCTTTCAAGACCCTGTCAGTTCGCTCAACCCCCGACGTCGCGTGAAGGACATCGTGGCGGAACCACTTGACTGTTGGAAAACCGCCAAGGGTGCCGAGCGGGAAGAGATTGTTAACTCCATCCTGAACCAAGTTGGCATAGACCCCGCGGTCTATGGAAATCGCTACGCCCGACAGTTCTCAGGTGGTCAATGCCAGAGAATCTCCATCGCCCGTTCATTGGCGATGCGCCCAGGCGTTCTCATCTGCGATGAAGTGGTCTCCGCGTTGGACGTGTCCATCCAGGCCCAGATCCTCAACCTCCTCGAGGATTTGAAGAAGGAGTATGGGCTGACGATGCTCTTCATTGCGCACGACCTTGCCGTGGTGAAGAACATCTCAGACCGTGTTGCCGTTATGTACCTCGGTAAGTTGTGTGAAGTTGGACCGTCCGACACGATGTACGCCACACCAGCACATCCGTACACCAAGTTCCTCCTGGGTGCCGCCCTGGAAGCAGATCCCGACTCGCCGATGCACAACGAGACCCTCGGTGGCGAACCGCCGAGCCCCCTCAACCCACCGAGTGGATGCCGGTTCCGTACGCGGTGCCCGTACGCGACAGAGCTCTGCGCCACGGAAGAGCCCGTGCTACGCCAGATTGGACCTAAGCACCAAGTGGCGTGTCACTTCCCTCTCGCCGGGCAGTAAGCAATCGATAGCAAAAATCCCCCGGGCAACGCCCGGGGGATTTTCTACAAGCTCGTTACTCAGCGGCTGGAGCCTCGGCCGCCGCCTCAGCAGCCCACGCGGCTTGCGCCTCCGTCTCCGGAGTGAACTGCGAGTAGTCGTAGCCGATGAAGTTGCCCTCGGCGTCGTAGTTATGCGACCCGAACGCCTCGCGGTACTCCTCGGACACTTCGCCACCGTCAGCAGCGCCCTTAATGGAAAGGCTGATGCGGCGACGAGCGGTGTCGAGTTCGATGATCTTGACCCACAGTTCTTCGCCGGCGGCCGTGACCTGCTCGGGTGATTCCACGTGGTGTGCGGCCATCTCGGAGATGTGCACGAGGCCCTCGATGCCCTCCCCCACCTGGACGAAGACACCGAACGGAACCATCTTGGTGATTCTTCCGTACACCAACTGGCCCACGGAGTGGGTGTCGGCAAAGACTTGCCACGGGTCGGACTGAGTCCGACGCAGCGACAAACTGATTCGCTCCTTCGAGTAATCGACTTCCAACACCTCGACTTCGACCTCATCACCAACCTGAACGACCTGGTTGGGGTGCTCAATGTGATTCCAACTGAGCTCCGAGACGTGGATGAGTCCGTCCATACCCCCGAGGTCAACAAAGGCACCAAAGTTCACGACGCTCGAGATGTGACCGCGACGACGCTCGCCCGGCTTGAGGTTTGTCAGGAAGTCACCGCGTTGCTCCTTTTGGCTCTCTTCCAACCAGGCTCGACGGCTCAGCACCACGTTGTTGCGGTTGCGATCCAATTCGATAATGCGAGCCTCGACGGTCTTGCCAATGTAGGGCTGAAGGTCGCGCACTCGACGCTGTTCGACCAGCGATGCGGGGAGGAACCCGCGCAGGCCGATGTCGACGATGAGACCGCCCTTCACCACCTCGATCACGAGGCCCGAAACAACCTCGTTCTTCGCCTTTGACTCTTCA
>CAXBRG010000167.1:0-3165 GCA_963977995.1 uncultured bacterium
CCGGACAGCACGACGCCCGCCAGTGCGCTGGCGCGGATCACCGTATCGAGGCCGATATAGCAGCTATCGAACAGGTTTTCCTGACCAGACACCGTGAGATCGTTTGATCCGGTATCATCGAGCGTCGAGTCACCCACGCCCGAAATCTGGCGCCCCGCAACCGAATCAGCAACTACTTGGCCAAAGAGATCGAGGCCAATGGCGCCATTCACCGAGGTGAAATTCCGGTGTTGGCTTATGACCGTGGGGTCATTGACGTACGAGACCGGCGCCATCCGTACCGATCGATTTTCGTGGAGCCACTCGTATAAGCCCGCCGATCCCAAAGCGAACGTTGTAACCGAGACGCCGTCATTAACGCCCTTGTGAGAGTTCGTGACTTTCCCTGCGGTCGACAGAGCCCAAAGGCCATCCGTAAACATCTCGGAGTGGATACCGTACTCACCTCCCGGTCGCTCGCAGAGTGCTTGGGCGACCATATTCGGAATCGCACCGATTCCCGTTTGTAGCGTCGCGGTGAGTGGGATGCGATCGATGATGTGTCGGGCAATGGCCAGGTCAGCGTCGCTCGGCGGTTCCGAGGGCAATTCAAAGGGGCGCTCGTCACTTCGCACCACGTAGTCAATTTCATCGAGTGATAGTCGATTGGGCGTTTGACCATCGAGCCCACTCGTCCAGGGCAAGTGGGGGGTTACTTCAATGATGAGGAGTCTGTTGGGGTCGGCACCGGCGGCCCGCAACTCGTCGAAGGTTGCTCCGTGGTGAAGCGACAGCGAGACATAACCATGCTGATCGGGAAGGGTGGCCTGGGCCATCATTACGCGCGGGGCGAGGCGCCGCAGTATTGGGGCAAACTGACGGAATCCCGCCGGAACGTGTTGCACGTCGCCGCCGACCGAGCGGTAGTAACGCTCAGCGGGACCAAAGAACCCTGATCGATAGTGCACGTTCGGGTGAGTGAACAGCTCGAAGAGACCGAGAATTAAGGCACCACCAATCGTCAGATTGCTCCAGTCTTTACGTTCACTCATGGCCTTCAACAGTGCGTGGGGATTGGCGGGACCCAGGCCCAGACCCACGGTGTCGTCAGGGCGCAGGAGCGCGGCAGCGTCGTGGGCAGAAATTTCTCGGGCGGTCACGTATCTATTCTGCCCGTTTCGGTGAAGGGATATGTCACGATGGTGGAGATGAGCGACACATTCACGATTGATATCTGGAGCGACATTGTCTGCCCCTTTTGTTATTTGGGGAAGAAGCAGTTGGATCTCGCGCTCGCCCAGTTCGACGTTCCCGTACCGATCGAGGTCAGATTGCACGCCTTCGAACTCGATCCTCGAGCCCCCGCGTCCTACGACCGTCCCTTGGCGGAACTTCTCGCCAAGAAGTTTGGGGTGGACGTTGCCGAAGCTCAGCGATGGCACCGACGTAGCGAAGCCGAAGCTGCCAGTTTCGGTATGACGTGGCGTATGGATGAATGTCGAACAGGCAATACGTTTGATGCCCACCGACTCAACGCGCTCGCGACGGACCAACATCTCGGCCTCGAAATGAATGAACGACTGATGAGAGGCTATTTCTCGGATGGCCTCTTACCTAGCGATCACGATGCACTTGTCCTCTGCGCCACAGAGGTTGGTGTCGTGGTCCCTCGCGACTTCTTTACGTCGACCGCATACGTCGAAGAGGTACGACGTGATGAATCTCAGGCCATCGAGCGAGGAATATCGGGCGTACCTGCGATGATCCTCGATCAGCGATTCATGTTGTCGGGAGCGCAGGGAGTTGATGCGATGGTGGACGTATTACAGCGGGCCTACGCGCGTCGAGCTCGTTAGTCGTTCTCGGCTGGAACTCCCGCCGCGGTGGCGACGTGATGTCCTTCATCCAAGTTCATCACCCGTACTCCGGTGGCGTCGCGACCCTGCGACGAGACCTCTCGGGCGGGCGTACGAATCATGATGCCGCCAGTTGACGCCAACAGAATCTCGTCCTTGATGGTGACCATGAACGCCGCCGCCACGTGGCCCCGGGCGGCAGTCAACTTGATGGCCCGCACCCCCATGCCACCTCGTCCCTGGGTATTAAACCGCTCGACTTTGACGCGCTTGCCGTAACCAGCGTCGGTAACGCAGAAGAGATCAGCATCCTCGCGTACCGCATCAAGCGAGATGACCTTGTCGTCGCCGCGGAGCTTGATGCCACGAACTCCGGTCGAGTCACGGCCCATGGCTCGCGCTTCGTCCGAAAGGAATCGGATTGCCGTTCCGCGGTAGGTCACCAGCATCACGTCTTCACCGTCGCGCACCGAGATGACCCGAACCACTTCATCGCCATCCTTCAGCTTGATTGCGATCCAGCCTTCACGGCGTGACTTGTCGTACTCCGAAAATGCCGTCTTTTTCACCGTGCCGTCAGCGGTAGCGAACAGGAGATACTCGTTATCCGGAAACTCTTCCGTCGAGACAATCGCCTGAATCTTTTCGTCGGGAGCAAGATTCAACAAGTTGACAATTGCGGTTCCCTTGGCCTGGCGCTCCTTGACTGGAATTTCGTGCCCGCGAAGACGGAAAACCCGACCACGATTTGAGAAGAGCAGGAGGTGAGCCAAGCTCGTGGTCTGGACGATTTGATCGACAAAATCATCCTCTTTTAATTTTGCGGCAGTAACGCCACGGCCGCCACGACCCTGCGTCTTGAACGCATCCGCGGCCATGGACTTGATGTAGCCCGACTGCGTCAAGGTGATGACGATGTCTTCGTCGGCAATCAAATCCTCCACACCGAGTTCACCTGGGTCGTTCACGATTGCGGTACGACGCTCATTGGCGAACTTCTTCTGAACGGCGGAGATCTCATCGGCGATAACTCCGCGCAACTTCTTGTCGCTCGCCAAAATGGACTTGAGCTCTTTGATCGTCTCGCGTAGTTTCGCCATTTCGTCGTCGAGCTCGCTACGACCGAGTCGTGTGAGACGACCCAGTGTCATATCCAAGATGTGGTTGGCCTGCTCCTCGCTGAACTCAAACGGTGCAGCCATCAGGGCCGCCCGAGCCGCGGGTCGGTCATCTGAGGAGCGAATTGCGGCAATGACTGCGTCCAGCATGTCGATGGCCTTGAGTAGACCTTCTACGATGTGGGCCCGGGCCTCCGCCTTCTTCAAGCGGA
>CAXBRG010000168.1:0-3154 GCA_963977995.1 uncultured bacterium
CAAGTGGCACCTCTGCCCGATGGACCAAGCGTCAGCTGCCGGACCGTATGACCAGTGGCCACTGTCACGTGGCTTCGATCGCTTCTACGGATTCATGGACGGTGAAACCGACCAGTTCTCTCCCGACCTGACCTACGACAACCACCGCGTCGATCCGCCCAAGACGGCCGCCGAGGGATACCACCTCACCGAAGACCTCGTCGATCACGCCATGTTGTTCGTCCGTGACGCCAAGTCACTCCGGCCCGACCGTCCGTTCTTTATGTACTTCGCCCTCGGCGCGACCCACGCGCCCCACCAGGCACCCGAGCGCTTCCTCCAGAAGTACCGCGGCGCATTCGATCAGGGATGGGACGTCGCGCGCGAGCGAACCTATGCGCGCCAGCGCGAGATGGGGCTCATCCCAGAGAACACCGAACTCGCACCGCGGAATCCCGGAGTTGAACCGTGGGACAGCCTCCCCGAGAATCAACGCCGACTCGCTGCGCGACTGCAAGAAGCGTTCGCGGGGTTTCTCGAGCACACCGACGAACAGCTGGGACGGCTCTTTGACGCTCTGAAGGAGATCGGTGAGTTCGACAACACCGTGATCATCTTGCAGTCCGACAACGGAGCGTCACAGGAAGGTGGACCGTTCGGAGTCATGCACGAAATGAAGTTCTTCAACATGATTCTCGAAACACCTGATGAAGCGATTGCTCACATTGATGACATCGGAGGACCTCACTCGCACACGAACTATCCCTGGGGCTGGGCGCAAGCGGGTAACACGCCGTTTAAGTGGTACAAGCAGAACACTCACGAGGGGGGCGTCCACGTTCCCCTCATCATTCGCTACCCGCGCGACATCGCCGGTCAGGCCGGTGGACTTCGTGATCAGTACCACCACGTAACCGATATCGCCCCGACGGTCTACGACATCGTCGGCGTGACGCCGCCCGCGGTGTACCGCGGACTCGAACAGATGCCGCTGTCGGGAACGTCCATGGCCTACACCTTCGACGCGCCCGACGCACCATCGGAAAAGAAGGTGCAGTACTCCGAGATGATGGGGCACCGCGCCATCTACGCCGACGGCTGGAAGGCCGTGACGCGACACGAAATGGGCACCTCATTCGACAACGACAACTGGGAGCTCTACCACGTCGAGGTCGACCGCTCTGAGTGTCACAACTTGGCCGAGGCTGAACCGGAGAGACTCGCCGCGCTGATTGACCTGTGGTGGAAGGAGGCTGAGGAGCATCTCGTTCTGCCACTCGACGACCGGGGTATCGAACTCTTTGGCGCTCGGTTTGCGGACCGGACCGTTCACCCCACGTCCCGTCGCTACACCTACTACCCACCTATCTCCCCCATCCCGTCGCAGGCGAGTCCCGCCATCGGCGGACGCACCTGGAATTTGACGGCTCACGCGCATCTTGCGTCGGGGGACGATGGGGTGATTTTCTCCTCGGGCACGGAAAACTCGGGACTCGCACTCTTCATCAAAGAGTCACGACTGGTCTTTGACTACAACGCCTTCGACGATCACACGGTGATTTCCTCGAATGTGGCCGTTCCCACGGGAGACGTGACCCTGGGACTGCGCTTTCGCCGCACCGGCAGAGGTGGTGACGCCACGTTGGTCATCAATGGCCAGGACTGCGGGACGGCCGAGATACCGCTCGTCTTGCGAACACTCTCGAGCGTGGGTTCGTCGTTTGGGATATCCCAGGCTTCGGCGGTCAGTCGGGAGTACCACGCACCATTTCGGTTTACGGGACGGCTCCACAAAGTGGAGATCGAACTCATCAGTCCGCAGCGAAATCAAGAGCGGGACGTCCGCGAAGCCGACGCCCGGTCGATTATGGGACGCCAATAGGTCCACGCGCCTCCCACCTGCCACAATGAAGTCGTGACAACTCGCGTTCGTCGGCATCTGAACTATCGACGACGCCGAGTGAACGTTTGGTGGCGATCGCAAGTGTGGCGGTCGGTTCCGGCCGAAAACTCATTGTGGATTTGCTCGTGGCAACGAAGCGGATCGACGTGGCTCGCCGAACAGTTCGCCGCCCTACCGGGGACGCGGTACGTGTACGAACCGGTCAACACCACCGAGGGAATTACGACCGGAGAAGCGGCCGCCCTGTCACCGTTGCCGAACGAGCGTGCCGACATTGCGACCGTGGTCGTCGCCGCACTCACGAGTCGCCTACGGGGCCATTGGGTCGATCAGTTCAACGCGAGTCACTTTCCCCGTCGCACGGTGGTCAAGGATGTTCGTGGCCTACCCCAACTCGGCGCAGTGTGCGCTCTCGTGCCGGCCGCCACCGTCATCGTCTTGATGCGTCATCCATTTGATATCGCCGCCTCAGTCGTTCGACTCGGTTGGTACGACCCCGCATCGGAACCGGGCGATGCGTTCGTCACCGAAGTGCAGTCGTGGTGTCAACGTCACTCCGCGGCGGTGCGAGACGTCCGTGCCGCGCACGTGGAGTGGTGTACCTACGAGGAACTCAGTTCCCAGACGAATGGGCAGTCGCTCGAGGAACTCATCGAACTGGTCACTACGCGACAGCCCACGTGGCGTGGTCTCGTGAGCTCTCGAGCGACGCGCGAACAACGCTCCGCAACCGACTTTGCCGGTGCGCCCGTCACAATTGAGGATTCTTGGCGCGACAGGGCCTACGAGCACCTCGTCGCGACTGGTTGGTCGGAACTCTACGGACGAGACTCTCAGCAGCTCCAGCCGGTGAAGCAGTTTCTGGCCGGACGGCGGAACTAGCGTCACCTCGATGGAACTTTCGGCCCTCTACCTTCCCCAGTTCCACCAGATTCCTGAAAACGATGAGTGGTGGGGCGAGGGCTTTACCGAGTGGACAAATGTTCGACGTGCTCGACCTCTCTACCCCGGACACCGCCAACCGGTACACCCCGGTGAACTGGGGTACTACAACCTTCTCGACCCCTCGATTCGTGAACGTCAGGCCGAACTCGCCCGGGAGGCGGGCGTCACCTCGTTTTGCTACTGGCACTACTGGTTTGGTGGTCGCGAGATTTTGGAACGTCCCCTGCGGGAGGTCCGCCAAAGCGGGCGTCCCGACTTCCCCTTCTACGTGGGCTGGGCCAACCAGTCGTGGACCGGAGTGTGGCACGGTCTTGCCGATCAGGTTCT
>CAXBRG010000169.1:0-3147 GCA_963977995.1 uncultured bacterium
CTCACCTTCCTCACGGGAACCAATTGGGCGCCGGCCGAAGAAGTCTTTGGAGCTGCACCTCTTATCTTGGCGACGTTGATCACGACGGGTGTCGCCTTGTTATTTGCGGTGCCGGTCGGGATCGGAGCGGCGCTGACCTTGACGTTTATCGTCCCACCGCGCTTCTCTCACCCCTTGCGATCCATTATCGAACTGCTTGCGGCCGTTCCCTCGGTGGTGTACGGACTCTGGGGGCTTTCGATCATCGTCCCGTGGATGTCGCACACGGTTCAACCGTGGCTAGCGGGCCTCACGGATAGTCACGGTATTTTTTCCGGTCTCCAAGTGGGGCTCGGTCTCCCAACGGCCTCGCTCGTCTTGGGGATCATGGTGTTGCCGACGGTCGTGGCGGTGTCGCGGGACGTATTTGCCAACGTTCCCCGCGACCAGATTGAAGGGGCTCTCTCACTCGGAGCCACGAAGTCCCAAGTGCTGCGCAAAGTGGTTCTTCCCCACGCCCGGTTCGGCGTGCTCGGCGCCGTGTCGCTGGCCACGGGTCGTGCCCTTGGTGAGACGGTGGCGGTGGCGATGGTGATCGGACAGAGTCCAGCGATGCCGCACTCGTTCTTTTCGTTGGGTTCAACGCTGGCGTCCACGATTGCGGGACAGTACATCGATTCGTCGCAACTGCACCTGGCGGCCCTTGGCGCCTGTGCCGTGATCTTGATGCTGCTGACGGCGGCGGTGAACTTTCTCGCCCGCGTACTCGTTCGCCGAACCGCGGGGGCCCGATGATGAGTCAAATGACCCACCTTCCTCCCGACCCCATGCTCGAACGTCGCCGCCAGGTGCAAGAGATTGCCTCCCGGAAGTTGCGGGGGCGCGAACTTCGCTCATTTCTCTACGTTGGCGTCATCGTCGCCGCCATCGTGGTGGCCCTTATTCCGCTGGGTTTCATCATTGGGGCGCTCGTGGTGAAAGGTGCTCACGTCATTTCGATGACGTTCCTCAGCGCCACACCGGTGCAGCCCACACTGTTCGATCAAGACAACATCGGAGGCATCGGCAACGCCATCGTCGGATCGCTCGTGGTTGACGGCATCGCCGCCGCAATGGCCGTCCCGATGGGCGTCGTCATTGGTCTGTATCTCTCGGAACGTTCAACCCGGACGGCGTCGATACTTCGCTCCGCATCAGAGGTGATGACGGGTCTTCCTTCGATTCTCTTTGGAGTGTTTTCCTACATCTACATCGTGACGTGGATGCGGGGATACAGCGCCTTTGCGGCGTCGGTGGCGCTGGCGTTGTTGATGACGCCCGTCATTTCGAAGGCCGCCGAGACGGCGTTGCGTGACGTACCCCTTTCGTTGAAAGAAGCGGGACTCGCCCTGGGGGCCCGACAGTCCACGGTGACTCTGAAAGTGATATTGCCCTACGCCTTCCCCGGCGTCTTTACGGGTGTGCTCTTGGCCCTCGCTCGAGCAGTGGGGGAGACCGCCCCCTTGCTGTTCGTGATTGGTGCCTCGATCATCTACGACTGGAATCCGGCGCACCCCTCAACGGCCATGCCGCTGATGATCTTCAACTACGCCGGTTCGTTCTATGAATCGCAACAAGCTGCGGCGTGGGGAGTTGCCCTCACGCTGGTGGCCATCGTGTTCGCATTAAACCTGGCGGCTCGCTTCGTAGCCGCTCGGATGAGGAGGGAGCAGTACTAATGGAGGAATTGGTGATGGAGCACAATATTTCAACGAGTGGGTCCACGGCCGTGCTGACGGCCCCGGCGATGCGACTGCGACAGGTGGGAGTGTCGTTCGCCGGCCGCACGGCAGTTCGCAACGTGTCGTTCAATGTCGACGAGAACAAGGTGACGTCCCTCATCGGTCCGTCGGGTTCAGGCAAGACGACGCTTCTTCGGTCCCTGAATCGACTCCACGATCTCACGAAGACCGCGTCGGTGACGGGCGAGATCTACTTGCGCGATATCAATGTCTACGACGGTGATCTGCCGACGACCCTCTTGCGAAGCCGTATTGGCATGGTCTTTCAGCGACCGAATCCATTCCCCACCATGTCGATCTACGACAATGTGGTGTCGGGTCTGCGATTTAACGGCATTAAGGATCGAGCTCTTCTCGACGAAGCGGCCGAATCAGCCCTAATCTCCGCCGCCCTTTGGGACAGCGTGAAGGGTCGACTGAAGGCCCACGCGTCGACATTGTCGGGCGGTGAACAACAACGCCTCTGCATCGCTCGCGCCCTCGCCGTTGAACCCGAAGTTCTCCTGATGGACGAACCCACATCATCCTTGGATCCGGTGTCGACACAGCGCATTGAGGAACTCATGACCGAGCTCAAACAACGGGTGACCATTGTTATCGTGACGCACAACATGCAGCAGGCGGCTCGAGTGAGCGACAACTGCGCCTTCCTGCTCATGGCGGAAGACCGATCGGGCGAACTGATTGAGTTCGCGACGACCGAGAAGATCTTCAACAACCCCGATGATCCGCGCACGCTTGACTACATCCAGGGGCGTTTCGGGTAATCCAGAACGGTCGTTGTTCGTGGCAGACTTCCTAGGGACACCAAGGAGGAGTCATGGGGGAACTCTGGCAAAAGTCAGCGGGTGAATTAGCGGCACTGATTGCGGCCGGAGACGTGTCGAGTCGCGAGGTGGTCGCGGCCCACTACGACCGCATCGCCGCGGTCAACTCTCGCGTCAATGCGGTCGTTGAGCTTCTCACCGACCAGGCATTCGCTGCGGCCGACGCGGCCGACGCTCGTCGCGCCGCTGGGGAGCCACTGGGCGCATTTCACGGCGTGCCCTTCACCGTGAAAACCAATATTGACTACGCCGGTTCCGCCACGCACGAGGGCGCCCTCGCCCTGAAGGATCTGATTGCTCCAAGCGACGCCCCGGTGGTTGAACGAATGAAGGCCGCGGGCGGTATTCCGATTGGTCGGACCAATATGCCGGACTTCGGACTTCGGATCAATACTGAGTCGTCACTCTGTGGCCCCGCTCATAATCCCTGGGACCACTCGCGCACCGTGGGCGGATCCTCGGGTGGCGAGGGCGCAGCCATTGCGACGGGAATGAGTCCCATCGGACTCGGTAACGACATTGGTGGGTCGGTCCGCAATCCCGCCTTCGCGAATGGCATC